>CALIEL010000069.1 GCA_938022235.1 Oribacterium parvum | reverse complement strand
AATGAGACGGTTTAAGCAGGAAATTTCTAAAGAAGAGTGTATTCAAGTTTTACGGGAAGCTCCCAGAGGGGTAATGGCTTTTCATGGGGAAAATGACTATCCTTATGCTATTCCTTTAAACCAGTTTTATGATGAGGAAGATGGAAAACTCTATTTTCACGGTGCGAAAGAGGGACTGAAATTGGATCTGCTTGCTAAAAACAATAAGGTCTGCTTTACCATCATGGATTCGGGATTTAAAAAAGAAGGAGAATGGCCTTGGTATATTCGTTCCGTACTTTGCCTTGGAAGGGTGGAAGCTGTAGAGAATCAGGAGAAGGTGATAGAACAATGCAGAAAACTGGCGGAAAAATTCTATCCGACGAAGGAGTCTATAGAGAAAGAAATAGAAAAAGCCGGGGCAAGAGTCAATGTGCTTTGCATGACGATTGACAGAATGACAGGAAAGCTGGTGAAGGAATCCTAAGTCCGGTTTGATTTTCATGGAAGGAGGAGAAAATGAGTCGAAAGGAAGAAATTCAAAATGCCTATCAATCCGTTGGCAATCATACCGGCTTTTATGATGGGATGATGACCTATGGTAATTTGGCAGGAAAGTTATTATGCCGCTTGGTATGGAACATGGATAAGGAGAAAAATCTCTATTATCGGGAAAAGGTCTTATCGTCCATACCGAAGGACTTTTCCGGAAAGCTTTTGGAAATTCCTGTGGGGACGGGAATTATGACACTTCCTCTATACAAAGAACTGCCAAAGGCGGAAATTGTCTGCATGGACTATGCAGCGGAAATGATGGCGCCGGCAAAGGAGAGGGCAGCTTTAGCCGGCATCGAAAATATTCATTTTCAACAGGGAGATGTGGGTGCCCTTCCTTTCCCGGAGGAAAGCTTTGATATCGTCTTGTCCATGAATGGCTTCCATGTTTTTCCGGATAAAGAAGCGGCTTATCAAGAGGTATTCCGTGTATTGAAATCGAGAGGAATTTTCTGCGGCTGTTTTTATGTGGAAGGGGGCGTTAAGAGAGCGGATTGGTTTGCAAAGCATATCTATGTGCCGAAAGGACTATTCACACCGCCCTTTGAAACGGAGGAGAGCTTAAGAAAGCGGCTTATGGAAAGCTACAAAGAGGTTTCCGTGGAGAGAGTTGAAACGGTGGTTTGCTTTTCCTGTGTGAAAAAATAATTTATGATTGTGACCGTTCCCTTTGGTTCTCCGTCTTAATGGGAGAAGGGAGCTAAGGCAAGGCGGAAATTTTGTTTACAGAAGATGTGGATTTTGGCGTATAATAGGGAGGTATAAAAATGTTTTGTCCTATCGCAGAGGGCGCATAGGAAAAGTCGGGAAAAATTAAGCAAGCCTTAAAGCGTGAAGAGGGGCAATAGAATTCCTGATTGTTAGAGTAGAAATAGGGGAAACTATGCTTGTTACAAAAAAGCTAAGCAACAATAATACATGGATTAATATTAACTCGGATGAAATTACAAAGCATTCCAAAGTATACGAGGAATATGATATTGATCCGAAAACGCTGGAGTATGCTTTGGATGAAAATGAGCATGCCCATATGGATTATGATCGGGAGGACGGAACCGTCACCTTTATTTACAGTGTTTTGGATCTGGAAAAGGATAAGGAATATTATGAGACGGTTCCTCTTACTTTTATTGTGCAAAAAAATCGACTGGTGACCATTAGTAATGAGGACAATGTGTATATCATTCAGAAGATGTGCGAGTATGTGGATGGCAAAGAGAATCTATCGATTTATACACTCCTGTTTGCAACTCTGGAAATGATTTCCAATGCCTATTATCCGATTATTGAACGCTTGGATAAGCAGAAGGATGAGATAAATCATTTGCTTCGGCAAAAAACCACGAAGAAAAATCTTTATGCTCTTTCCGACTTGGAGGTGGGCATGATTTATTTACGATCTGCCGCAACGCAAAATCGTCTTTTGCTGGAACATATCCAGGCCCACGCCATTTATCGTAGCTTCAACGAAGAAGAGTCGGCACATTTCGATGATGCCATGGTGGAGGCTAGACAGTTGGTTTCCATGACGGATCTGCTTTCCACCGTTGCCCGCCAGCTTCTGGATTCCTATAACAATGTTTTGAATAATGACTTAAATAACAACCTGAGTACCTTAACCATTTTTGAGATTTTACTCAGTGTACTGGCGGTTATTACTGGATTCTTCGGCATGAATGTTCCCCTGCCTTTTATGAATGAACAAAGAGCATGGATTATGATATGCATTGTCAGTGCGCTGATTTGGGTGATTTTGACCTGGGTAATGCGCTGGATTATTAGACGAAGATAAAGGTAAGGATTTAGGGATATGGAAGACCAAAAGATTATCGCCCTATATTTTCAAAGGGCGGAGACTGCGATTTCAGAAACCAAAAATAAATACAGCCGCTTACTCCTTTCTATTTCCTATGGTATTTTAAAAATCATGGCGGATGCAGAGGAGTGTGAGAATGACACTTATTTAAAGACCTGGAACGCCATTCCACCGAAACAGCCGGACAATCTGCCGGCTTTTTTATCGAAGATTGTTCGGAATCTTTCTTTAGACCGTTACGACAGTTTGCACGCGGAAAAGCGTGGGGGAGGAGAAGTTCCGGTGGTACTGGAAGAGCTGTCGGAAGTCCTTCCGGATAAAGGGGCTATTCCAGGGGAAAGTAATGAGCTTTCTGAGCTTATAGACTCATTTTTGGCTAGATTGAAACCGGAGAGCAGAAATATTTTCATGAGAAGGTACTGGTTTATGGATTCCGTATCCGAGATTGCGGAGGAATCCGGTTTTGGTCTTAGTAAGGTGAAAATGAGTTTAAGCCGTACAAGGGAGCAGCTTAAGCTTTTCTTAGAGCAGGAGGGATATCGTTTATGAAAGAGGACAGCAAGCGACTGCTTCGGGGAATGACAGAGGTCAGTGACCAATATATTCTGGAAGCGGAGGCATTTTACCAAAAGAAGGATGAACAGAACGTTGATAGGGAAAACGCAGTAAAAGAAAGCAAAGAAAAAGAAAGCAAAGAAAAAGAAAGCAAAGAAAATCAAGAAAAAGAATACCAATACAAAGAATGCAATAATGAAGAAGGCGGAAATAGAGAAAGTATAGAAAAAGATAAAAAGATTATCAAAATGCAAGGAGCTAAGCGGGGGAAATTTATTACCTTTCCTCGGGTTCTGGGCTTTACTGCTTCCATAGCTGCGGCCTGCTTTGTTTGCTATATCGGAGTATTTATGTTTTTCGCTCCCAGAGCAGCCAAACCAAGCTCTGTAATGCTGGAGGGAGCACAAGGGGAGGACTCCGGTGGAACACAGGATAAAGCGGAAGAATTTGCTGCAGAGGGTGGAGAACTGAAAGAGAACTCTGCCGGGATCACGGCTAAGGGACGGAGCATAGAAGAAGTTGCTTCAATGCAGCAGGCGACAGAGATTACCGGCTTTACCATGCGTATTCCGGAGGGCAAAGCTCCTTATACCGAAAAAACCATCAGCGTAATCGGAGAGGATATGATCGAAGTGGCTTATTCTAAGGAAGAGCCCTTTGCGGTAGGATATTCCATCCGAAAAGCAAGAGCTGAAGGAGACATTAGCGGAGATTATACGGAGTATACAGAAAGTAAAGAAGTGGATTTCGAGGGAAGAAAAGTCACTTTAAAGGGCGAAGCCGGAAGATATTCTTTAGCATTATGGGAAGAAAATGGCTTCAGCTATGCGGTAAAAGCACAGGAGAAGCCAATGACGGAAGAGGAGATTTTAGAAATTGTAAAGGCGGTGGAGTAAGAGCTTGAGACAAGAGTTATAGGATAAAAAATCGGACCGTGAATTTTCACCGTCCGATTTTTATGAAATATTGTAGAAGCTGAATGCTTCCTATAGCAATATCGTCCTTGAGGCTATATTGCTTTTGATATTACATTGTTCTTGAAGTTATAATGCTCTTAATATTGCTCTTGATATTTTGGAACTATCATTAGCCCCAGAAGTAATGTCCGGTAATTAAAGAATAAATGCCCATAACTGCTACAACGGCACAAGCTATAATTTGCAATGGACGAATGCGGACACTGGTTCCGTTTTCATGAGCTTGTTTAATCATAAGAATCTGTCCTACGCACATTACTAAGCAGACAAGAGTAACGATAATGGTCATGGTTTGCTGGTTCATTTTGTTCCCCCCTAAAAATCAAAGTGATTTGTTTATTCCCTTAAAAAAGAAAATATTAATTTTAATCCTTAAGAATTGTAGGCGGAATATTAATGCCTGTCAAGAAAAATATTAATCTTTTACGGAAGCAGATTGACTTCCTGGACAGTGAATTTATAATGGTTTTGCATGTATAGGATAGAGATTTTTTCCTATCCCGTAAGTGAGATTATGGAGAAGAAGTAAACGTTACTATTTATCAATATTTGTAGCAGCTTTCAGGAGGAAAACAAGATGAATCAGACTATTATGATTGTAGCCGGTGTGGTAGTTGTGTGGGCAGTTTTATTTGTTGTCATGATGAGCTTTCAAAAAAAGCGTAAGGCAGGGGAGCAGCAATTTAATGCGGATAATGCGTATAAGGCACTCATACATTTGTACTGTGATCACATTGCTATTGATGGAAACAGCCTTTCCACATTTTCTCATACTAAGGGAGAATATATGCAGACAATTGTAGCTTTGGAGCCGGGACAGCATAGATTGGAAGGCGTTTTCCGTTCTACAGAGGCAGGCGTTACAGGCAATAAGAATTTGGTTAGCGAAAAGCTTAGTATTGATATCGATTTGGAAGCAGGGCATGTTTATTCTGCAGCAATGTATTTTTATTCCGCTGAAGATAGAAACGAATATTATAAGGGACAGACCGGAAAGGCTATTGCAGAAGTTCCTCTTTCCATTGTGAAGGGCAGCGACCAGGTTAAGGCCTATGTCATTGTGTATGAAGAGCAATAAAAGTAGCTAGAGAAAGTGGTGGATTCATGTGGAAAATAAAGTCAAATACTTATCTGGATGAAAATGGATCCTGCCACTGGCAAATTAGGCACTATTCGGCCAATCCGATTTTTTCTTTCTTTGGTCTTCTTTTCTTACTGGGAATATTTTTTCTGATTTATAGGCAATTAGGCTTAGATAAGAGTGTGTGGCTTCTGTATGGACTGCTCACTATGTATTCCGCCTTTTGCGTATGGGATATCTACAAATATTTCTTTCTTACTTATATTGTGGAAGCAATTCTGTATGAAGAGGAGATTGTGCTTCTCTACAACAAGGGAGAAAGCCGGAGGATTCCCTATACGGAAATAGGATTTGTGGATTTTCAACTCCATGAGGGTGTGGGAAGTAAGATACGTTTTTCGCCCCACTTTAGCCTTTACAAGAAGAACAGCACATCTAAGATTCTGGATTCCGTGCTGTATAAAAATGATTATTTGCTTTTTACAGGAGAAGTAGAGCTTCTGGAGGATTATCTTAGGATTAAAGAAATTCTGGCGGAAAAGGGAAAACATTGTGTGGAACCAAGAGAAACCGAAGAGTGTTTTCGAAGAGGAAGGCTTAGCAGGCAAGCTAGAAGAGATATTGGATAGGGATAGAATCGTACGATTTTCATTGCGGAAATCGTACGATTCTTTTATACTAAGGAAAAAGGAGGGACAACTATGTCTATTACTGCAACGGAGTTAAAGTTGAACTTAAGTAAGTACTTATTACTGGCGGAGAAAGAAGATATTTGCATCACAAAAAATGGTAGACCGATTGCTAAGTTGGTTTCACCGTATCAAGACAAATTAAAACTTGTAGACGAGTTATTTTCCAGTGTACCTTCTGACTTAAATTTAGAAGAAGCTCGCGAGGAGAGAATGAATCAGATATGAAAATATTATTAGATACTTGTATTGTGATAGATTTTTTGCAGGGGAGGGAGCCCTTTGCAGAGGATGCCTATCAAATTTTTCGCCTTTTAGCAATGGAGATATTCTCTGCTTATATAACTGCAAAGTCAACAACAGATATTTACTACTTAACAAGACGCTGCACACATAGTGACAAAGAAGCGAAGGACAAGTTGAATCGTTTATTGGGAGTTTTAAAAGTGGCAGATACTTTGTCTGAGGATATTTTCAATGCCTTGATTTCCGAGGCAAAGGATTTTGAAGATGCGGTAATGATGGAGACGGCTCTTCGAATAAAGGCAGATGGTATCGTGACCAGAAATACAAAAGACTATAAGAACTCTTCCGTTAAAGTGTACACACCGAAAGAGTTTATAAAATATTGTGAGAAAAGTCTTTAAATGAACTTAGAAATAAAAAGAATACTTTAGTTCTATTTTAGGAGCCCAAGAGGCTTCTTTTTTATGCATAAAGAATAGTAAGTGAAATAATGAGGACATTTTGTATTGTAGACACAATAAAAATCTAAAAACGGATAAATATGCAATAAAATGCAATTTCATACGTTTTATACATTTCATACACAGCTTGAACATAAGTTTCTGCGATAGTAGCTCTGTGTAAAGAGCAACCCAATCACAGAAAAGAGGACAGTATGAAAAAGAATAAAAATAAAATGTGTATATGGCTGGTGGCAATGGCGATGAGTATGGCCATCGTAGGATGTTCCAATGCAAAGACTGCTACAACAGCGGCAGCAACGACCGCCCGGAGCACAGAGGCGGTGGCAACGAACACTTCCACAAAAACAACGGCAAGTTATTCCGAGGAAGACTTAAATACTTCTTATTCCGACTCGGATACCAAGATTGAGTTGAGTAGCGGAAATGCCAAGATTACCGGTGAGGGCGCAAGCTATACGGATGTCAATATTGTCATTACCAAGGCCGGAACCTATGTCTTTAGCGGAGATTTCAACGGACAGATCATTACGGAGGTGGGAGACGAAGACCTGGTACACATCGTTTTCAACGGCGTAAATATCACCAATACGACTTCCTCCGTCATTAATGCAGCTACCGGACGTAAGATTGTGCTGACCTTAGTGGACGGCACCACCAACACCATCACAGACGGCACAACATATAATTACGCAGAGGGAGAGGATGAGCCGGATGCGACCCTCTTTGTAAAGCAGGATTTGACCATTAACGGAAACGGAACTTTGAATATCAGCTCCAACTATGCAACAGCCCTTAAGGCAAAGGACAATCTCATTATCTTAGGCGGAAAGCTGAATATCGAATCGGTAGGAAAGGCCATCAAGGGAACCGACTCCGTTACTATTGAAAATGCGGATATCACCATCAATGTAGAGGATGACGGTATTACCACAGACGGAGCCTTGGTCATCAACAGCGGAACCATTAAGATGGAGAAGGTTGGAGAAGGTCTGGAGGCTGTTACCATTGATATTAACGGCGGAACCATTGACATCATGGCGAGTGATGACGGTATCAATGCCCGTGGTCTGATTGACGACAGCGCCACCGATGAGGAAAAGGAAGCTTACGGAGAAGAAAACCAGGCAGATACTTATTTCCGTATTACAGGCGGTACGGTAAATGTGACAGCCGGCGGAGACGGAATCGACTCCAATGGTCAGGTCTATATCGAAGGCTGCACCTTAAATGTTTCCGGACCTGCTTCCGGGCCGGATGTAGCTTTAGACTATAACGGAAAGGCAACAATTACCGGCGGAACCTTTATCAGCACCGGTGTGCAGGAAATGTTTGAATCCTTTGACAGCAGTTCCACCCAGAACTTTATCAATGTGTTCTACTCTACTGCAGTAAGTGGTGGAACAGAGGTGAAGGTGACAGACAAGAGTGGAAATGTAGTGCTAAGCTACACACCGACCAACGACTTTACAGCAGTGATTCTTTCCTCTGATAAGCTTGTGACAGGAGAGACCTATACCGTAAGTGCAGGAAGCAATAGCGAAGAAATCACGATTTCTGCAGGAGAGAATACCATAGGGGAGCAAAGAGGCGGTATGGGCTTTGGCGGCGGAAACGGTGCTCCTCCAACTGGAGCTCCCGGTGGTGATGGTATGGGGCAGCCACCTGAGAAGACGACAGATGCCAATGGGAATGAGTTGGCTATGCCGGAGACACCAAATGGTCAGGGAAGCAATAGTGAAAGTAATTAATATCATTTCGGGAAGTTTTTGAAGAAATAAAGAAATAGATATCAGCAGATGGAAAACAGGGAAGGTTTAGGATCTTCCCTGTTTTTTATATGAAAAAATATTTTATCCAAATATCTCCCAATCATCTCAATCCCTACTTTATTCCCATCTAATCTTTATCTAATTTCCATCTAATTCATAACTAAAACCTATAAAAACATATTCAATATTCATATAAACATAATGCATTTATCATAAAATTTAATCAGCAAATCTATGGTATATTTTAACATTTTCTTTTAAGATAAGGAGGCGATTATATACATTTTATACAATATATTGAAACATCAAAGGAGATGACATGAAAAAAGCAAAACGATTACTGGCAAGCACTATGCTTTGTACTTTGGCTTTACAGAGTGTGGCTTTTGCTACAGGAAATGGGGAGACAGCTTCTATAGTTACTCTAGAGAGCACGGCGACCAATGGTAGTGTTCCGGGGGAAAATAGGGGTAGTATCACTCGTGTGTTTTTTGGAAATGATGTAAACCAGGATAGTAGCACTCTTCCTGCAGAAGGAGGAAAGCTAAAAATCGGCCTAATGCTGGGCATCAACAATCGTCCTGATGGATATGAAACGCTTCGGGCCAAGGCGGAATTTAAAACAAGTGATGGACTGGTTTCGGAAAAACTTCTGCCTCTTGAAGAGGAAGATTTATCTTTAAAGAAGGGAAAGAGAAGTTTTTCTGTAAGTATTCCGGAAAATGAGGAAAACAGCGAAAGAACGATAACTCTCTACTTTAACTGTTGGGGAGATGAAGAAAAATTCCAAGACGCTCCGATTCTTACAATTACTCAAGAGCCGGGAACAAAAGAACTTGCAAAGGCGGAAATCACTAAGCTTAGTGCCAATAAAACGGAATTGGCTAAGGGAGGAGAAATTTTACTGCATGTTAAGGGAAAAAACCTTACAGAGGACAATCTTTTCGGAAAGGTATATAGGGAAGAAAAGGGAGAATATCTTGAAGATGAAGGTTTAAGTGAAAGCTTAAAAGGCGGATGGGAAGGCCTGGAAAACAATAGAACCAAAGCTTTGAGCCTTCCGGATGCAGAGGGAGGCATTCAGAGATATAAAGTTCAAGTAGGGACGACGGATGCCCCGGAGGATTTATTTTCCGATGCATTGGAAATCTCTGTAGGGGGAGAAGAAAGCAAGAAAAAGGTACAATTTATGCCCCGCCTGGTTAGTCTTTCCGATGATGGACAGAAAATTACCGTATATTTTTACGAGAAGATTTCTGCGGCAAAGGACATGGATTTTCTGAAGAAAAGCATTTTCCTGAAAACAAAGGAAGAGGAGGGCTATGCTCCCTTAGAGACAGAGGATGAGCTGGAATTGGTAGATGACCATACTTTGGAAATTCGTTTGCACGCTGCCAAGGACTTCAAAAATACTGCGAAGATTAAGGTGGAAGAGCGGAGTATTTTAGATACCAATCGACAGGTGGAAAATAATCCCTTTGAGAGCTACTTGCAACAGTCCGGTGTCATCAGTGAAGTAAAGATTGAAGAAGGGACGGTTCTTTCCTCAGAGGGAGGACAGGTTCGTCTTCGAGTTAAGGGACAGAATCTTTCCAAGGAAAAGTTCCGCATAAAAGTGCTTCCGAACAAGGCTTTTAGCGGAAAAGAAGAGGAAGATATTTTTGAAGCTACAGACCTTAAAATAGAGTCGGATACCGGCTTGGCTGAAAATGCAGAAAAAGCGGAGAAGGAAGGCTTAGTTGTCAGCTTTTCCATTCCGAAAAATGAAAGCAAAGAGATGAGAAGCTTTACTTTACGTTTGTCGGCTGACGGTGGCTTAAGTTTTAAAAATCGCTTTTCTAAGGTGGCACTTCCGAATGAGAAGCTGGTGGTGACACAGCTTTATGAGAGACAGGAGGAAGGTATTCCGGCAATTTCCTTTGCATCCATTCAATCCTATGGAACTTCCGGAGGAGGAACGGAGGTGGTGGACAATACCCACACCGTAAGTCCTACAGGACAAGGCAGCAAGAAAACCCTCGTACATCTTTATGGTATTAACCTGGATGAAAAGAAGAGTAAGATTAAAATTGTGGATGAAAATGACATTACCTGGTATCCGGTGAATGATGCAACATCTGATAGTTCCAGCAACTTCATCATGATTGCTTTTAACCATACCGGAATCACCGGAAATGGAAACAGTCAGGTGATGGAAGTTATTTGTCCCAATAATTTCAAAGGAGATAGAACTTTTACTTATTATATTGCCCCGGACGGAGTGCATTATGATATGCAACACAAGGTTACAGCTACAGTGTTGGACGACAAGACTCCGAACAAGCTGGAGCTTTCCGGAAAGAACATTCATGCAGTGAAAGTAAGCTATGTGGATGTGGAAGGGAATATTTTGGAGGATCCGGAATATATACAGGGCTATAGCTTTGCCAAAGTAATGTCCTTTGGTATCGTTCCCAAGGAGCTTTCCGGCTATAAGGCAAAGTCTTATCGTTACGGTAGTATTCAGAATAAGAAAATGCAGTGGGCCGAAGGGGATGTTCGTATTTTAGATAACCTGAATGTTAAAGATATGGCAGAACTTCAGTTTGTCTATGAGAAGGACAACACAGGAAAAGAAGAAAAGCCTAATCCATCTGAAAATACTGAAGCTTCTCACGAAAAGCAAGAAAGCGGAAAGACTTCCGGAAATGGAAGCTATCGTTCCTCTTCTTATAGTAGCTCCGGTATGTCCACTACAACGAAAGTAGGAGCGGTGCTGGGAGAAAGTCGTGATACCACACTTTCCGGAACTTGGCAAAGGGATGAAAAGGGCTGGTGGCTGTCTGCAACTGACGGAACTTATCCAAAATCTCGATGGGCGGAAGTCAACTACGAAGGAAGACCTCAGTGGTTCTATTTCGGGGAAGAGGGCTATATGGCTACCAACTGGGCTTTGGTAAATGGAAAATGGTATTATCTCAATCCATTGACAGGTGCTATGCATGAGGGCTGGCTCCTTTGGAAGAATCAGTGGTATTACTTAAGCAAGAGCACCGGAGAAATGAAAACCGGTTCTGCCAATATCAATGGGCAGGACTATCATTTTGATGAGAAGACCGGAGAACTGAAGTAAAAGCAGAGTCTACACATCAGGCGATAGAGAGTCGTACAAAATGATATATCGCACGCTTTGCGAGAAATCCTCGTTATGGATAAATACCCCCGGAATACTTTTAATCCAATACTTTGGAGAAAAGCATTTCGGGGGTGCTTTTTAGAAAAGAATATAGACTGAAGAAGGGATGAAAAATGAGATTTTCTCGAATCAGTATATTTTCAAAGAAGAACTATTTAGACAAGACACTAAATCTTCGATCTAAAGGACTTGACAATACCGCGTACAGCCCCATAGCTCACTCCGGCTACCGGCCAGACAATCCAGCTGATGTCCCAGCGCTGAGTAATAAAGCTGTAGCCAAGATAGATAGCGGTTACCAAGCACCAGTAAATTTGCCCGACGTTTTCATTTTTATGTTCGTCCATCTTTTTCTCCCTTCTATAATCCCCTTGCTCTAAAAGCATGTTCAAGGCATCCCAAATAATATTCGTTTTGACAATCAGAAACACGCCAACGGCCA
>CALIEL010000068.1 GCA_938022235.1 Oribacterium parvum | reverse complement strand
AATCAGCTCCAGCATTTCTCCGGTTAAAAACCATCCTTCACCGGTCTGATTTCCTAAGGAAACATACTGTCTTGCCTTGACCGCCAGTTCTCGAATATCTCCGGGAGCAGTAAAGTGCTTGGACTTTTCCAGTTCCTTTCTTGCTGTCTTTCGGAAGGATTCCAAAAGGCTGATGGCAATATTACAGAAGGTCTTTCCTTTCCAGGAAGCGCCCAGATTCTCATACTTAAAGTTCTGGTTATAGAAACAGTAGAGCAGGAAGTCCATAAGATCCGGCATTACCGCTTCAGCCCCTTCCTTTTCCAAAAGCTCTACAATATGGTTATTGGAAAGAGGAGAGAACTTTACCAGAATTTCTCCCACAATACCAACCTTTGGCTTCTTTAAATTTGTGTTCATGGGCAGGGCATCAAAATCTCTGATAATACCCTTTACGTTTTTTCCAAACTCCAGGAAAGGAATATTTTTCTTGGAAAGACTTTCTTGACAGATCTTCTTCCACTTTTGATGTAAAGCCTCTGCGGAACCCTCCTGCAACTCGTAGGGACGGGTGCTGTAAAGAAGACGCATAAAAAGGTCTCCGTAAACAATTCCCTGCATTGCCTTAGTGAGAAGCGGAATGGTCATGGTAAAGCCGGGGGTAGATTCCATTCCGTTGGCATTTAAGGAAATAACCGGAATCTGTCCCATGCCGGCCTTGTCCAGTGCTCTACGGATAAAGCCGATATAGTTGGAGGCACGACATCCTCCTCCGGTCTGGGACATAATAACCGCTGTCTTTTCCAAATCATATTTTCCGGAAAGCAGAGCCTCCATGACTTGTCCAACCACGATAATGGAAGGATAGCAGGAGTCGTTGTTTACATACTGTAATCCCGTATCGATGGCGGAACGGTTGTCATTGTCCAAAACCACCAGATTATAGCCCTCGGAACGAATAGCCGGCTCAATCAGCTCAAAGTGAAGAGGGGACATCTGGGGACAAAGGATGGTATAGCCTTCCTTCTTCATATCCTTGGTAAATAGAGTTCTCTTATAGCTTTCGGAACGAATGGTTCTCTTATAATTCTTTTCTGCTCGAACACGGATAGCCGCAAGGAGGGAACGGATACGAATTCTTGCCGCTCCCAGGTTATTTACCTCGTCAATCTTTAATACGGTGAAAATCTTATCGGAGCCGTTCAAGATGTCCTTCGCCTGGTCTACCGTTACCGCATCCAGTCCGCAACCGAAGGAGTTTAACTGGATAAAGTCCAGATTTTCCTGGGTCTTTACAAATGCTGCGGCCTTATAGAGACGGGAGTGGTACATCCACTGATCCGTAACAATGATGGGACGCTTTACTTCTGCCAAATGGGAGATGGAGTCCTCTGTTAAAACTGCAAAGTTAAAGGAGGTAATCAGCTCCGGAATACCGTGGTGGATTTCCGGATCACAGTGGTAAGGACGGCCGGCAAGGACAATGCCTGTGTGACCGGTTTGCTCCATCCACATCAGGGTTTCTTCCCATTTTTCCTATTTGTCCTTTCGGGACTGTAAAAGCTCTTCCCAAGCCAGATGAGCTGCTTCTCGGATTTCTTTCTCCGTAAAGTTCCATTCTTTAAACTTTTCTCCGATTTTTTCCAGAGTCCAGTCTCCGGCAGGCTTGATGGAGTCCTGAATATCCTTGGGATGAACAAAGACCTTGCAAAGCTGGTCTGTTAAAATCTTTTCATTGGTGAAGGCCAGGAAGGGCTTCATAAAGAGAATGCTCTTTTCTTCCAGATTCTCCACGTTGTTCTTGATATTTTCCGCATAGGAGGTAACCATGGGGCAGTTGTAATGATTTCCCGCATCCGGTGTTTCGTTTCGCTCATAAGGAATGCAGGGATAGAAAATGAACTTCTGCTCCTTGGCGATTAACCATTCAATATGTCCGTGTACCAGCTTGGCAGGATAACATTCGGACTCGGAAGGAATGGATTCGATACCCATTTCGTAAAGCTTTTTGTTGGAAGAGGGAGAGAGTACGGTTCTAAATCCCAGTTCCTTAAAGAAAATAGCCCAGAAGGGGTAATTTTCATACATATTCAGGACACGGGGGATGCCCACTTCTCCACGCTTAGCTTCTTCGATACTTAATGGCTCATAACCGAAGATTCTCTTAATCTTGTACTTAAAGAGGTTTGGCACTTCGGACTTTGCCTTGGGCTTTCCCGCACCTCTTTCACAACGGTTTCCGGAGATAAAGCTTCTTCCCCCGCCGAAGTTGCTGATGGTCAGTACGCACTTATTGCTGCAAAGCTGGCAACGGCCCATGGTGGTTTCGTATTCCAGGTTCACAATCTTTTCCAGAGGAAGCATAGTGGTCTTTTTATAACCGCTGGCATCCAGAAACTCCTTATCCGTTTCTCCGGCCAGAATTTCATTTTCCAGCTTGTCGGTTTCAATGCTGTAACGCTCTCTGGCAATCAGGGCCGCACCGAAGGCACCCATGATACCGGCAATGTCCGGACGGGTTACATTTTGTCCCAGAATCTGCTCCAAGGCTCTGAGAACGGCATTATTATAGAAGGTTCCACCCTGTACTACGATATGCTTACCAAGCTCCTTGGGATTGGTAACCTTAATAACCTTGTATAAAGCATTCTTTACTACGGAGTA
>CALIEL010000067.1 GCA_938022235.1 Oribacterium parvum | reverse complement strand
TCAGAGCTAACATTTTTCAAATGTCAGCTCCGATACTGGCTAAAGTCCATTAATATAAAAGAAGGACTGCAAAAAATTGCAGTCCCTCTTCATGTGAAAGTATTTTGATTCATAACATTCAAAAACTCTTACAAATTTGCTCTTCAACTTATCCTTAGCATTTTTATTTCTTCAAAATTTCATTAACGTTTTCCTTGGTATACACTACATTCGTTGCAATAACTTCCTTAGGAACAGACTGTCCGTAAATCAAATTAGAGCAAAGGTCTGCAGAAATCTTACCCTGATCCTCAGTTCCCTGGGAAACTGTTCCTGTCATACCACCGTTAACAATGGCATTCAATCCATCAGAGGTAGCATCTACACCATAAACTTTAATCTTATCTGTAAGTCCTGCCTCCTTAATTGCCTGCGCTGCACCAACTGCCATACCGTCATTCTGAGCTACAACAGCCTGAATATCGGAGGATGTAAGCCAGTTCTCAGTAAGGGTTAATGCCTTTGCGGTATCCCAGTCCGCACTGTCTGATGCAATTACCTTCACATCCGGATACTCTGCAAGAACAGAATCAAAGCCTTTAGAACGTCCAACCTGTCCGTCTGATCCCATTGGGCCGAGAAGCTCAACAATATTTCCCTTTCCGTCAAGATCTTCCATAACCTTCTTCATTAATGCAGCACCTGTAGATTCATTATCTGCTCCAACAAAGGTATCTGCAGCATTCTGATCACTAATTCTCTGGTTTAATATAACAACTTTTACACCGGCCTTCTCCGCATCCTTTACTGCTTTCACGATACCGTCTGTGGATACCGGCTCGATAATGATTCCGTCTACGCCGAGTGTTACTGCCTGTTCAATCTGGCTCACCTGTGTTGCTACGTCATTCTTTCCATCATAGATTTTGAAGGAATCTCCTGTGTAGCCAAGCTCTTCTGCTTCCTTTTGCACGGAAGAGGATAAGGTCTTTACAAACTCATTAGTCATGTGAGACATAAAGAGTGCCATGGACTTCTTCTCTTCATTCTTAGCACCGCTAAACTGCTCCGCCTTAGCATCCTTTACAACGTCAGAAACTTCCTGTTTGTCTGTCGAAGCCTCCTTGCCTGCTGTAGTTGCCTCAGCTTCTGCCTTTGTTTCCGCTACAGTAGTGGTTTTACTGTCGGAAGCTCCTCCACAAGCGGTCATCATCAATGACACAGCAAGAAATAAGCCTACAATGATTCTTTTCTTCATAATTTCCTCCTTTGAAATATATTGTTTATGCGCTCGTCTTTTTACCTCTTAAATCAAGATATACAGCGACCGCAATAATGATTCCTTTAATAATTTGTTGGAAGTTGGATGAAACCCCTAAAATATCTAATCCATTACTAATCAACGCCAAAAGTAATGCACCAATAATGGTTCCATACCATTTTCCCGAACCACCGGACATACTTACTCCGCCGATAACTACTGCAGCAATG
>CALIEL010000066.1 GCA_938022235.1 Oribacterium parvum | reverse complement strand
GAGCCCGTCAGTACTTACTGAAAGCGAGCTAAAGCGAAGCTTGAAGTTAGTACTGCTACGAAGGCGAAGTTAGCGGGAGCGTGCCCTGCTTACAGACCCATACTGCATCAGAGCGCATCGTCACATAGAATACAGTCCTTCCCCTCGCAGGGCGAGGTTAGCGGGAGCGTGCTCGATTTCATACCTATACTGCTTTGGAGCTTATCACCTGAATGCTTATAGTCCTTCCCTTCGCAGGACGAAGTTAGCGGGAGCGTGCCCCAATTATAGACCCACACTGCATAGGAGCGAGCTTCATCAATGAATACAGTCCTTCCCTTCGCAGAGGCGAAGTTAAGCGGGAGCGTGCCCCGCTTACAGACCCATACTGCTTCGGAGCGAGCCTTAAAAATCAAAAGAGAAACTATTTTTGTACAGTTTCTCTTTTTTTCTTGGCCAAATTTTAGAAAAAACCATAGTATTTTTGTAGGATATTTACAAAAACAAGGGGAAAAAGAAGAAAAATAGGCAGGAATAAACATTAAATTCGCATACAAATACACGTAAAATAATGCTTTTCCATTAATTAAATTATTGAATAAATTAAATTTAAATTAATATAAAATAGAATTATATTGACAGGAAAGGCCAAACTAACTATTATTTATCTTGCAATTTCTTCTAATTTTATTATTTTAATAAAAAATTTAAAGGGTATAAATCGTGTTTAAGAAAGAAAAAATTGAATAAGGATATCTCGGGAAAAACCGAACCCTCTTTGGAAAAGGAAGGGGGGTGGGGGCGGTTTTGGCATTTTCGTGATGAGGGAAAGGAGTGTGCATGACCTACGCAGAGGAGCAAAGATTGGTAGAGGAGTTAAAATCCTTTATTTCTTCAAACTTTGTTTTAAGCCAGATTGAAGATGACGTGTTGGAGGAGAAGGTGAAGGAAGTGGTTGCCCAGAGAATCGGCAACTCTTACTGCTCCGTGGAGCAGAAGCTCTCCATCGTTCAGCAGGTTTACGGAGCCATCAGAGGCTTCGGCCTTTTGGATGCCATTTTAAAGGATGAAAGCATTACCGAGGTCATGATTAACGGACCGGAAAACATTTTCATAGAGCAAAAGGGACATCTTTTCCAGCTGGATCGGCAGTTTGAAAGCGAGAAGAGGCTGGAGGATATTATCCAAAGAATCGTAGGATTGGCAGGACGGGAAGTAAACCAAGCCAATCCTATTTGTGATACCACCTTGCCGGACGGCTCCCGTGTCAACGTGGTGCTTCCTCCCATTGCCCTCTGCGGCCCCACCATTACCATCCGTAAGTTTTCCAAGGAGCCTATGACCATGGAAAAGCTGATTCGCTTCGGCTCCCTAACCAAGGAAATCGCGGAGAAGCTGCAGCTTTTGGTAAAGGCTCGCTACAACATCTTCGTCTGTGGCGGTACGGGTTCCGGAAAGACCACCTTCTTGAATGCCCTGTCCAACTATATTCCAAGAGACGAGCGTGTTATCACCGTAGAAGATACCGCAGAGTTACAGATTGAAAATGTAGATAACCTGGTTCGACTGGAAACCAGAAACGCCAACTCCGCCGGCGTGGGAGAGATTTCCATGACGGATTTGATTAAGTCCTCTCTTCGAATGAGACCGGACCGTATCGTTGTGGGAGAGGTTCGTGGTCGAGAGGCTTTAGATATGCTGCAGGCCATGAACACCGGACATGACGGCTCCCTTTCCACAGGACACGCCAACTCCACAAGGGATATGTTAAGCCGTTTGGAAACCATGGTGTTGCAGGGTGCGGCAAATGTGCCTTTGGAAGCCATTAAGCAGCAGATTGGTTCTGCGGTGGACATCATCATTCACCTGTCCCGTCTAAGAGACCGTTCCAGAAAGACCATGGAGATTACGGAGGTTTTGGGCTTCCATAACGGAGAGATTCTTCTGAACCCCCTCTATGTTTTTGAAGAGGATGAGCAGAGTACAGTGACCAAGGTGCATGGGATTTTAAAGCGGACGGAAAATAAGATGCAGAAGGATTTTAAGCTCCGTCTGGCAGGAATCAACACGGTCATCTAAAGTGCGGGCAAAGATTCATACAGGAATGTAAAGTGCCGAAGCGGAATTTCGGCCGTTGATCGAAAATCACCGGAAGGAATGAAGCTTCGTTTGGAGGGACAAATGTTTTTTCGGAAAAAGAAGGAAAAGGAACCGGCAAGCTACCTTTCCCCCTTGGGAACGGAGCTGACCAATTACAACGTATATTATCTGAATTTCAGGGAAAAGCTTCAGGCCTTTGCCATAGCGCTGTTCATCGGCGGTGCGGTGAGTCTGGTGTTTTACGGCAATCAGTTTTTGGATGCCACAGGAAGAGCAACGAAGGCCACCATGTATGGCAATATCGTTATTTTCCTGCTGGTGGGAAGTCTCTGCGGCTTCTTCTTTCTTCCGATTCGGGCCGGTCAATGTAAGGAAAAACGGCTGAAGGAATTAGCCAGACAGTTCAGAGGCTTTTTGGAATCCTTGGCGGTGGCGCTGGCCAGCGGAATGAACATGCACGATTCTCTGGACAGCACCTATAAGGATATGGTGATGGAATTCGGAGAGGATGAAAAAATCACGAAGGAAACCGCGGAAATGATTTTGGGCTTGCGAAACAACTTAGCCATTGAGGACATGATGCTTTCTTTGGGAAAGCGCAGTGCCAACAAGGATATTGAGAACTTTGCCATCATTTTCAATGTGAGCTATCGGGCCGGCGGAAATATCAAGGAAATCGTGCGAAGAACTGCGGATATTATCGGAGAAAAGATGGAAATCAGTGAGGAAATCCAGACGGCGATTTCTTCCAATAAGATTCAGTTTACCGCCATGATGATTATTCCGGTGGTGCTTACCGGGATGCTTAGAGGCATGGGATCCAGCTTTAATCGAAGCTTTTCTACGCCCATCGGAATTGTTGCGGTGACCATCGCCATCGGCATCTTTGCGGTAGCTTATGTGATGGGACAGCGGATTATGCAGGTGGTGAAGTAAGAAGGGGAAAATGATGCGAAGCATAGCAATGATTTTAGGAACCATTCTGGCAATTTTGTTCCTGATTCAGCTCTTTAGAGGACAGAAGTACGAGGAGCTGGTGGAGGGTTTGGAAGAAAAGGATTTTCCGTTAAAGGATATCTATACCGTGGGCTTTAGCTGGGCGGAGTTGCCGCCCCTACGTCTTCGGGGGGTGCTTTTCGAGCGACTGGAGCAAAATGCCAAGGTCTTATACGGAGAGATGTATGCGGAATACTATGCCAATGTGTATTACGCCATGGCTCTTAGCTTTTTCCACTTTATCTTATGCTTTGGCTGTCTTTTGGCAGGCTGGCAGGACAGCAGGAACTTCTTCTATCTGGGCATCTTTCTGGCGATTGTGGGCCTGATTTACGGCTGCGACTCCATGCGACAGAAGCTGGTAAAGAGAACGGAGAACTGCGAGACGGAGCTTCCAGAGGTAGTATCTACCATGGCGATTCTGGTGAACTCCGGCATGATCCTTAGAGACGCCTGGAACATGGTGGGCGGCAGAGGGGAAGGGGACATCTACGCCCTGATGCGGGATGCCAGTGAGGATATTCGAAACGGCCATGCGGACAGTGAGGCCATAGCCAAGTTCGGAAGAGCCACCAATTCTCCGGAGATTATCAAGTTTACCAGTGCCTTAATGCAAAGTATGGGAAAGGGTGCAGGAGAGCTGCCCCTCTTTTTGGCAAGACAGTCCAGTGACCTTTGGAACGAGAAAAAGCAAAGACTCTTACAAAAGGGAGAACAGGCTTCCGCCAAGCTCTTAATGCCCATCATGCTGATTTTCTTAGGCATTATTATCATTATTTTATCCTCCGCCTTTGCGGGAATTTCCCTGTAGGAGAAGCAACAGTAGAAGAAGCAATCGTAGAAGAGGCCACTGTCGAAAGAACAGCACTTTGGAAATTTGTAAGGAATAGAAACAATACAAAACCGGATATGGGAAAGGAATCAAAGGAAAATGATGCAAGGACTTATTAGCGGCGCTGTTTTCAGTATATGCAGCATTGCCGTGTATTTTCTCGTAATAAAGATATTTTTAAAGGGGCAGGCAAGGTCATCCTTCTTAAACCCCTATGCCGTGATTGGCGCTTTGGCCTTTTTTTCCTTTCTGACAGGCTACTACGTACGACAAACGGCGGTGCATACCCTGGCCTTAGCCATGATTCTCTTTTGCTT
>CALIEL010000065.1 GCA_938022235.1 Oribacterium parvum | reverse complement strand
GGAACCAAAACCACCGGAAGACAGCAGGCCTTTGCCAAGAATTTCATGCCGATTTTAGGGGCAAAAACGGAATTTGCCTTTAAATGGTCGGCTCTTTATGATTCCGTCAAGGAAGAAGGCGTTCGGGAGCCTATCTTGGTTTATGAATACATGTATAAATTCTATGTGCAGGAGGGAAACAAGAGAGTTTCCGTCAGCCGCTTTAATGATGCGGTTTCCATTCCCGCTACAGTAATACGTATATTACCTAAGCGTACGGAGGAACGGGAAAATAAGCTGTATTATGAATTTGTGGATTTTTATAAATGTACCGGAATCTATAGAATTCGTTTTTCCGAGCTGGGAGCCTATGACCGTCTTTGTCAGGTAATGGGGAAAAAACCCGGAGAGCTTTGGGAAGAGGAGCTTTGCCGAGACCTTCGGGCGGCCTATTCCCGTTTTGCGGAGCTTTATATGCAAATGGGCGGAGGAAAGCTGGGAAATACCATCGGAGATGCTTTCTATGTTTATCTTACCGTCTTCGGGATGGAATCTATTTTGCATAACAGCACGGAGGAAATTAAAGAAAATATAGAACGTCTCTGGAATGAATACAGGAAATCTGCCGGAGACGTGGTGCTGGTACAGAATCCTGAAGAAGTGAAAAAAGTCAGCGGCTTTATGGACCTTTTCCAGAGCGGAAAGCTCTATAACGGAAAGCATCCTCTGAAGATTGCTTTTCTGTATGAACGAACGGTACAAGATTCCACCTGGGCTTACGCCCATGAGCTGGGACGGAATTACATTATGGAGAAGTTCCGGGGCTTGGTGGAAACGAAGATTTTTGAGTCCTGTAATACGGAGGAGCGTATTCAGGACAGTATAGAAGAGGCTATTCATTGGGGAGCGGAGCTCATTTTCACTACAGCCAGTTTGATGGCTCAGGTCAGTATCAAGATGGCTCTGGAGCATCCGGAGACCTCTATCCTGAATTGTTCGGTAAATACCTCTTACAATTCCATTCGTACTTATTATGGAAGAATGTATGAAGCCAAGTTTTTGATGGGGGCTTTGGCGGCATCCATTACCGATGGAAATGATTTAGGCTATGTGGAGCAGTTCCCTCTGTACGGAACCATTGCCAATATCAATGCCTTCGCCATCGGCGCCCAGTTTATCAATCCCTGGAGCAAAGTACATCTTTCCTGGAGCGGTTTGCAGGACGGAAACTGGAAGGAAGAGTTTCGGAAGCAGGGAATCAAAACGATTTCCGGACCGGAATTTGCAAAACCCACGGAAGTCAGCAGAGAGTTCGGACTGTATATCAGAGAAGAGGGAGAGAAGGTCTTTAATGTGGCGGCTCCGGTTTATGACTGGGGAAAGTATTATGCTTTGATTTTGCAGTCCATTTTAGAGGGCTCCTACCATGCCAACAGTTTAGCCAAGGCTCACAATGCCTTGAACTATTACTTTGGACTGAAGGAAGGGGTTATTGATATTATTCTTTCCCGGGATTTAAGCTATGCTTCTAAAAAGTTGGTTTCTATCCTAAGAAAAGAAATCGTAGAAGGAAGTCTGGCGCCATTCTCCGGAGAAATACACAGCCAAAGCGAAAAGCTTAGAAGGGAAGGAGACGAGAGCTTGGACTTGGAAGCAATTGTAGATATGCGTTGGCTAAATGATAATGTGGTGGGAGAAATCCCTCCTTTGGATCGATTTACCAAAGAATCCCAAGAGGCTATCCTGTCGGGAGGATTTTTACTGTGAGAATATTATGTATAGCAGATGAAGAAAATAAGGGGCTATGGGACCATTTTGACAAGGGAAAGTTAAAGGATATTGATTTGATTCTTTCCGCAGGAGATTTACATTCCGATTACCTGCAATTTTTGGTTACCATGGGAAAGGCACCTCTTCTTTATGTGCACGGAAATCACGACCAGGGATACGAGAAAAGACCGCCTTTGGGCTGCGAGTGCATTGAGGACAAGGTCTATGATTTTAAAGGTCTTCGTATACTGGGACTGGGAGGTTCCCTCCGTTATAAGCCGGGAGATCATATGTATACGGAGCAGGAGATGCAGAAGCGGATTCAGAAAGTAAGAAAAGACATTGTCTTAAAAAACGGTTTTGATATTTTACTGACCCATGCACCGGTAAAGGGCTATGGGGATATGGAAGACTTGCCTCATCAGGGCTTTCAGGCCTTTGAGGATCTGTTGCAAAAATACAAACCCAAGTACATGATTCACGGGCATATTCATAAAAGCTATGGAGCAGCCTATAAGCAGGAAAGCATACATTCCTCAGGAACAAAAATTATTAATGCTTTCGATAAATATATTTTAGATATTGGAGAGGATGAATATCCCAATGAGGGAAAGACGGGATCTTTCCTTTATGACC
>CALIEL010000064.1 GCA_938022235.1 Oribacterium parvum | reverse complement strand
CTCCGGATGAAAATCCTTTACTTCTCCGGCTAAGTGAATGCTGAAGTCCTCTGCCGGAAAGGCGGTAATGGGGCCAATGCCCACCTTTCCCTCCTGAATTCCCTGCCAGCTTTCAGCAACGGAATTTCCGGTGGGGTTCACTGTTCCTAATCCGGTAATTACAACGCGTCTTCTCTCCATAGTATTCTTTTTCTCCATTTCCAATCAAGATTGCACTCTAGATTTGCACTCTGTTTTTACAAACTATATCTTCGCTCTAAATTTGCACTCTGTTTTTACAAACTATATCTTCGCTCTATATTGTCACTCATAGTTTCTTTCTATGTTACCACTCTATAGTTTCACTCTACATTCCCATGCCGCCATCTACTAAGAGGGTTTCTCCTGTAATATAGCGAGATTCTCTCCTTGCAAAAAAGGCTACCGCATTGGCCACATCTTCTCCGGTTCCGAAAGCTTTCATAGGGATGTTCCGTAACATCTCTTCCTTCACCGCCTCCGGCAGTCCTTCCGTCATTTTCGTATCAATAAAACCGGGACAAACCACATTGACTGTCACATTTCGTCCTGCCAGCTCCTGGGCAAGGCACTTGGACATGCCGATCAGTCCAGCCTTGGAAGCCGCATAATTGCTCTGTCCCACATTTCCGTGAACCCCGACAATGCTGGAAATCTGAATAATTCTGCCGTAACGTTTTTTCATCATCAACTTTCCTACGGCTTTGGAAAATAAAAAGGCTCCCCGAAGGTTCGCATCCAGTACTTCATCAAAGTCTTCCGAAGACATTTTCAGAAAAAGATTGTCTCTGGTGATGCCGGCATTATTCACTAAAACCTCAATTTCGGAAAAACGGGCAACAGCCTCCGCCACAATTCTTTCCACATCCTCTTCCTTCTTGATATCTCCCTGGCAAAGAAGAGTTTCCACGGAAGGGTAGCTTTTATGAATTTCTTCCTCTACAGCCCTGGCTGCCGCTTCATTTCCTGCGTAGTGAAGCACCACATTTCTTCCCTCCGCCGCCATTTTCAAAGCAATAGCACTGCCGATGCCTCCACTGGCACCTGTAACCAGACAAGTCTCTCTTTCCGCCATCTTCCTTCCTTTCTATCCATTACGCTTTGTACATGCAAAGAATAAGTCTTTCTACTGTTCCCTCTTTACTCTTCTTTAAAGACTTATCCCTTTTTTCTTTGTTTTTCAAAGCCGGAATCTAAGCTTTTTTGCTCTCTAAAAATGCTTCCAGCTCTTCTTTATTTTCCAAGCTTACTACTTCAAAATCTTCGATGCCCATATCCTTGGCAGTCTTCTTTAAGAAGCCGGAAATGGTCTTTCCCGGGCCGATTTCTACAAAGTTTCTCACCCCAAGCTCCAGAAGTCTTCTAAGATCCTCTTCCATACGCACCGGCTTTTGAACCTGTTCCACCAAAAGCTCGGGGACGCTTGGATCTCCCTCCTGTCTTTCTCTTCCTAAGAAGTTGTGAAGCACAGTGCAAGTTCCCTCTTGGAAAGTAATCCCCTTAAAATACTCCCGCAATGCTTCTCCCGCACTTTTCATAAAAGAGGTATGGAAGGGGCCGGAAACCTTTAAGGGAATCGCTTTTTTCGCAGCGGATTCCAATGCGAGTTTTGACGCACGCTCTACCGCAGACTTTTCTCCCCCGATAACAATCTGTCCGGGGCAGTTTAAGTTGCAAAGGCTCACAGCGCCCCCTACTTCCTTACAAACCTTGTCCAAAGCTTCCTCAGACATCCCAAGGATGGCCGCCATGGAGGATTCGATTCCCTTGGAGGCTTCTTCCATTTTCTTACCACGGAAGGCTACCATTTCCACCGCTGTCTTTGCGGAAAATACGGAAGCCGCCTCCAGTGCGGAGTATTCTCCCAGGGAAAGTCCCAAAGCATAGTCGGGAAGGATTCCATTTTCCCGTAAAACCGCAGTCATACCGCAGGCAAATGCTACAAGAGCCGGCTGGGTATAACGGGTTTCATTGATTTTCCCTTCAGGGTCTTCAAAGGAGAGCGTCTTTACATCAAAGTCCAGCTCCGCCTCGTCATAGGCCTTTCGAAAGGAGGGGAAGGCTTCATATAAGTCCTTTCCCATTCCCTTAACCTGACTTCCCTGTCCTGCATATAAAAATGCTGTCTTCATCTTTCCTCCTTATGAAATCCCGGTAATTCCCCGGCAAATATCCGCTAAAATCTCCGCCACCGGACGAATCTTTGTGACCTGTCCGCAGGTCTGTCCTGCCATGAGGGATCCGGTTTTGGTATCTCCGTCAAAAACCGCCCTGCGAAGGGAGCCCAGCGTGAACTTTTCCAGTTCCATCTTATCCGCTCCCGCCTTTTCCTGACTTAAGTATTCCCTACTCATCTGATTCTTTAAAACCCGCACAGGTACACCGGCAATTCTTCCGGTGACAATGGTGTCGGAGCCGGAGGCC
>CALIEL010000063.1 GCA_938022235.1 Oribacterium parvum | reverse complement strand
GACACAGCTATACAGACGGCAGTAACGGCGTTATGCGAGACCAGAGGGAGTTAAAAATCATTCCTCCCGAGAAGGCTTCCAATGCCACGAATACTACGACCTTAGGGGTAGAACTTACCTTAAAGGGAAATAAGAATACCAAGTATGCACCGGGAACGGTAATCATGGAAATTCCTGCCCGTATTTTTAAGGGATGGGACAGTGCGGAGCCGGATAAGATATCCGTGTATGAGAAAAAGAATAATAACCAGCATAAGTTACAACCGGCGATTACCACCGGAGTACCTAAGGCGCCAAATACCAATCCACAAAGTAGTTTTAACTATACGATTATTCAGAAGGATATTGGTGGAGGAAGAACCGAAGAGTACTTCCGCCTGGCAAATTTTAGAGAGCTTAGCGGTGGCTTAACCTTTAAGGCGGATATAGCTTATAACTTGACACCGACCATGCTTGCTGTAACGCATCAGCAGATTAACGGCCAGGAAAAAGGTGTTTTTGATAACACTTTTCCGGTAAGCATGAAGATTGATCATAGCGACAGTAGTCTTGACGCAGAAGAGGACAAAACCCTTTCCGTTCATGTGGAAACGGAGGTTAAAGAAACCAATTTTACTTTAAAGCATGGAACGGCAGATGTGAATCAGGGCGTTTATTTTACTTGGGATCCCAGCTGGGGGAAAAAACCTGACGATGCAGAACAGTATTTTTACGGAGTTTGGTATGTTAGAGTGGACAGAGCCAAGGGAAGCTCACAACCCTTTGACTATGTTTTCCATGCCGGGAGTCCTCTGGATTCCGATGGCGGAACTTTGATTGGTGCAAAGAAACTCCCCAGCAATGTGGCCTGGAACAATTACTTCTATAACAACATTGCCAATAATGAGAATAATATTGAGGTTTATGCCAAGAACGGCTATGCCAATATTGCAAAGTATATGGGAGCGGGAGAGAATCCTCCGGCAAATGCCCCATATTTGGAAAATCCGATTGATAGAACTTATGTGGGAATTCCCAAGGATCCAAGCGTCCCCAATCTTCCTGTCGGCTTGCCCTATGCGGAAAACTTACAATATGCCAACGCCCATTATAAT
Organism: Oribacterium parvum; assembly: GCA_938022235.1. Lineage (GTDB taxonomy): Bacteria > Bacillota > Clostridia > Lachnospirales > Lachnospiraceae > Oribacterium > Oribacterium parvum_A. The sequence continues at coordinate 733 of CALIEL010000063.1, read as the reverse complement.
TCCCAGCTATATGCCTTGCTATATAAGTATCCCATGCAAAAGCTGAAGGATGCAAAGGACAGAGGCATTAATCTGGCTACACAGGGCTTACCCATTACGAACAAAATTCATTATAAGGAAATTTGGGCGGATGGGTACGTAAGAGAAAAGGATGTAACGCCTAAGGACCCCATGATGGTCTATGTGCATCCTTCCAGTCCCGGTGATTTTGTACTGAAAAAATATAATACGGTAGATCGAAAAGTCTATATAGGAATTTTCGGTTTACAAAGTATTTATAAGGATGGCGGAAAAGCTCCGGTTGTCTACAGTAACTGGAATGACAGTTTTACCCTGTCCTCCAATTACAAGGCGGATGATAACAGTGTTGCCTTTGGGACAGACGGAAAATACACAACCTCCGGAACTTCCGGACAACCCGGTTCGGGAACCACCATTACCGACGGAGAGTATAAGCTTTTTTCTACTAGCAGAACCAGCGTAAACAATCAAAATGTGGAGCAGGCCTTGGGAAGCGGAGCCTTTTCCAACCTGCCCCATGATACCGGAACAAATGCGGATGCCTACAGAGGCACTGTATATAAATTAAAGGATGACGATTATCACTATAGCAAAATCTACATGAAGGACATGAAGGTCTATGATGTGGAGAAGGTGGATAATCCTATTATCCGCTTTGCTAAAAAGGGAGATTATAAGAAGGAATATACAGGGCCTCTGTAGACATCCGCAT
>CALIEL010000062.1 GCA_938022235.1 Oribacterium parvum | reverse complement strand
AATCACAAGAGCAGCTCCCAGCATTTTCTCGGAAAGCCCGGTTTCTTCCAAAATCAAGGAAACTCCGGACTTTAATTCTCCTTGAAGAAAACTGCGAAAGGCAAAGCCCAGGCCTCCTGCGGCTCCGGAGCCGGGGGCTTCCGGATTGGCAGCAGGGTTATATTCTTTCACAAGCTCACTATAATGCTTCATCCAAAGATCCATTTGGGAAAGCAGTTCCTTGTTTCCACCCTTTTGGAAACCATAGATCAGGCTGGCTCCATTTTCCCCATAAAGGGGATTCTCCACATCACAGGCAATCTGAAAGGAGCACTGTAATAAACCCTCCGGTACAGAAGCATTTTCTATCCCGGCCAAGTCTTTCAGTCCTTCTCCGATAGGGCTGATTTCTTCTCCGTTCTCTTTGCTAAAACGAAAGCCCAGGGCGCTTAACATTCCGATTCCACCGTCATTTGTGGCGGAACCGCCGATTCCGATTAAAAAGCGACGACATCCCTTGTGGTAGGCATCTAAAATCATTTCGCCCACACCGTAGCTACCGGTTTTCAGCGGATTTCTTTCCTCCGGAGAAACTAAGGTAATGCCGGAAGCTTGGGACATTTCCATAACGGCAAGCTTCCCTTCTATCGGGGAATATTGCGAGTCTGAGAGAATACCATAATGAGCTTCTACTTCCTGAAACAAGGGTCCTTTTACTCTGACTGTTTCCAAGCTTCCCCCTAAGGCTTCTACCAGAGTTTCCACGGTGCCTTCTCCACCGTCTGCCAGAGGAGAAATTAAAACCTCCGCATCAGGAATTACCCGTAGAATACCGCTTTTTATGGCTTCGCCTGCTTCTTTGGAGGAGAGGATGCCTTTGAAGGAATCTATAGCAATAAGGATTTTCATAATTTGTCTACGCTACCTGCCAAGCACCATCCGGGCCAAGGGTATAGCCCTGAACCTTAGTATTGTAAAGCATCTTTCCGTTTTCTGCACCGGACTTCGGATTCAGGTAGTACCACTTGCCCTTTACTTCCTGCCAGCCGGTACGCATTTTACCATTTTCCGCTCCGACTTCCTCACTAAAGTAATACCAGAAGCCATGAATCTCTTTCCAACCAAGGCTCATCTTTCCCTGTTCACTGCCTTCATTTTCCTCAAAATAATACCAGGCATTGTTATAGAAAAGCCAACCGGTGAGCATATAGCCTTCTTGATTAAAATAGTACCAACGATTATTAATCCATAACCATTGTGATTTCGGGTAGCTTCCATCCGGATTTAAAATCCACCAGCCCTTTGCATCTCTTTGCCAGTTCACGTTGGAGGGCACATTGCGGTCTACCCCTAACACCATCGGTGTCCCGCTGCTACCGCCTGAACTGCTTCCTGCCGAACTGCTTCCTCCGCCGGAACCTCCACTGCCACCGGAACTACCGCCTCTACCGGAGCCGCCTCTGCCGCTTCCGGAATTAGAAGGAATCGGCGCTTCCCCGGAATCATCGGTTGTGTACTCCGTAAAAAGCGGGTTTACATATCGTGTACCAAGTTTCAGGGAAGAGTGATTTACTATACGATTCTTTCCCTTAAAATTCATCTTATCTTTATAGAAAGCGCCTGCCCCGATATGCGTAACGGAGGCGGGAATCGTGATGGTATTCGTTTCTTTCAAGTTACGGAAAGCGCTTTCCCCAATGCTTTCCAATTCATCCGGTAACGATAAATCTCCCTTATAAGTAAGATATCGAAAAGCAGAATTCCCTATTTTCTTTAAATTCTTCGGGAAAACAAGATTGCCCCATATCGTTTTCTCAGAAAAAACAGAATCCCCTATTTCAACAATGGAATCCGGCAAAACTAAACCTTTATCAATGTAATCGACGCCCGCCAAGGCATGGGAGTCCAAGGCAGTAATATTCCCTTTTAATTCCAGATGCGCTCTATTTCTTAGAGCATTCAAGAGCTTATTCCAGGAGCGAAGTTCTCCGTTTGCAGTAAGTCCCTGCATCCGTCCGCTACCTTCTATGGTAAGGGTGTAGGGTTTCTTTTCTCCTGTTAATTGCCAGCTAAAATTCCCGTCTACACTTGGTAAGCGGGCCTCATCCGATACCGTAATCACTTTTTGTAACAATTGCGTCTCACTAGATGGGCTCTTGCGACCTCCCGGATCCGTTAAAAATGTACAATAGTAGGTGTGCCCCGGTAAAAAGGAAAGTGTACTTGTGTCCCTAAAATCAAATAGATACGAAATGAATATCTTATTGACTTCGGGAACCCGGCATTGGGCATCGGGCGTCAGAGATCCCAAACTCAGACTCTTCTTAAATTTTCCACTGTCATCTGTAAAATTCTGTATACCAACAACTTCGCTTGGATCTTCTGTCTTATACAGATAAAAGTTTATAAATGGATTACCTGTTACTTCAAACTCAAAAAAATATTTATTGATTTCCGGGAGCGTATAAAAATTCACATTTTTAAAAGAAATATTCTCTTTCTTTTCTCCATCTTCCTTGGCAGCTTGTTGTACAGAAGTATAATCCGGATTATAGTGACTGACTCCTTTCTCACTTATAAATACCGGAGAATGATTGATAATCGTATTTTTCTTTTCATTATATAAAAACTTGTAGAATGCCATCTTTCCAATCCTCCGCACAGAAGCCGGAATCGTGACATCTCCTAAGTTTTCCGAACTATAAAAGGCACGATTCGGTATTTCCGTAAGGGTAGAAGGAAGACTCACTGTCTCCAGATATTCCATGCTG
>CALIEL010000061.1 GCA_938022235.1 Oribacterium parvum | reverse complement strand
TGCCACGAACCTTTCCGGCCAGCGGGAGCAGCAGGACATTTTCCTCATCCTACAGGGCTATGGCATCAGCCTGAATCTCTCCTATAAGATTTACCAGCATTTTCAAGGGGAAACCCTGCAGGTCTTACAGGAAAATCCTTATCGCATCGCAGAGGAGCTGGAGGGAGTAGGCTTTAAGAAATGTGATGAGCTGGCCAAAAGGGTGGGGGTGGAGAAAGAGTCCCCCTTCCGTATGCGGGCCGGCATCAACTATACCCTCTTACAGGGAGAGTGGCATGGACATTGCTACCTTCCTTTTTCGGTTTTAAAAAGAGAGGCGGAGCGGATTTTGGAGATGCCTCTGGAGGACTTGGAAGAGCAGCTTCTGGAGCTGCAACTGCAAGGAAAGGTGAAGGTCAAGGGAGAAAATGTCTACCGAGCCAGTACCTATTATCGGGAAATGCGGGTAGCCTCCCGGCTTTTACAGCTAAATGTGGAAGAGGAAGAGGCCCATGTGGATTCCTGGGAAAGGGCCATTGATACGCTTTTGGAGAGGGAAAAAATCACTTTGGATCCTCTCCAAAGAAAGGCGGTAAGTCTTGCGGCCTCCTCCGGGGTTTTGGTGATTACCGGAGGGCCGGGAACGGGAAAGACCACTACCATTAAAACGATTTTGCAACTCTTTACCGGACAGGGCAAGAGCATTGCTTTGGCGGCTCCCACCGGAAGAGCGGCGAAGCGAATGGGGGAAGCTACGGACTATCCGGCGAAGACTCTCCACCGGCTTTTGGAATACATGGGCCGGGAGGATCAGGAGCAGGAGGACAGGGATTTTTCTCTGTTCCAAAGAAATGAAGAAAATCCTCTGGAATACGATGTGCTGATTGTGGATGAAATGAGTATGGTGGATCTGTATTTAATGGATGCCCTGCTTCGTGCCGTTCCCGTGGGCTGTCGTTTGATTTTGGTGGGGGACAGTGAACAGCTCCCCTCTGTGGGCGCGGGAAATGTGCTGAAGGACATTATTGCTTCTCAGTGCATGAAAACCATTTCCCTGAAGAAGATTTTCCGGCAGGCCATGGAGTCGGATATTGTGGTCAATGCTCATAAAATCAACCAAGGCGTTGAACCGGATTTGGGAAAGAAATCCAGGGACTTTTTCTTTATTCGGGGGCAGGAGCCGAAGCAGATTCTGGAAAATATCGCCATTTTGATGAAGGAGAAGTTACCCAAATATCTTTCCACCGAGCCTCTTTCCATTCAGGTGATGTCCCCCCAGAAAAAGGGACTTTTGGGAGTGGAAAATCTGAACCGTTTTTTGCAGGAACGCTTGAACCCTCCCGGAAAGAACAAGCCAGAATATGAGGGAAGCGGCAACATTTTCCGGCTGGGAGACAAGGTCATGCAAATCAAAAATGACTACCAGCTGGCCTGGGAAATTCCCGGAAACTTTAACCTGCCTATAGAAAGCGGAGAAGGAGTTTTTAACGGGGATATCGGAAAGATAACGGAAATCAATGCCTACCAAAAGACGGTAACGGTGTTCTTTGAGGAAAGAAAGGTGGTTTATAGCTTTCAGGATTTGGAAAATCTGGAGCTGGCTTATGCCATTACCATTCATAAATCCCAGGGCTCGGAATATCCGGCGGTACTGCTTCCCATGTATCCCGGCCCGAAAATGCTGATGACCAGAAATATTCTGTACACCGCTATTACCAGAGCCAAGTCCTGTGTCTGCCTTTTGGGGCATCCCAAGGTCTTTCTGGAAATGCTTCATAACGAGCAGGAGCTAAAACGCTATTCCGGTTTGGCAAAGCAATTACAGGATATCGGGGAAAGTTTTTCCGCTTCTTTTTCAATGGATAGCGGAAATCCATTTGCGGAATAGGAGGAAATTCTACTTTTGAGAGCTGTGATTTCTCTTTCCTATGGGATACTATCACATCATAGGAAAGGGGGACTGTATGGATCTTGTTAAAATCGGAAAGTATATTGCGGGAAAAAGAAAGAATTTGGGGCTGACCCAAAAGCAGCTTGCCGAGAAAATAGGTATGAGTGATAAGTCTGTCTCCAAGTGGGAGCGAGGCATTTGCCTTCCGGATGTATCGCTTTATTTTGACCTTTGTTCCATTTTAGGCATTAGTATTAACGAGTTTTTAGCCGGCGAAGATATTGTCCATGAGAATATCGAAAAGAAGTCGGAAGAAAATATTATCAGTGTTGTTACAGACAGTAAGCGCAAACAAAAAAGCTTGAAGTACATCATTTGTGCATTGCTGATTCTTTCCATACTTACGATATCGCTTATAGCTACCTTCCTATATCGTGCCTACAGGCCGATGAACTTTATTACACCGATGGACGAGAATAGTGTAGAAATGCAGACGGTGAATCTGATTGCCGGGCCGGATGGAGCAAATGCTTATCAATTTACGACCACTGATAAGTTTGCTCGACTCAAGATTTATTATTCAGAATATCATCAGGGAAAACTGCTAAACAAAGAACCGATAGAGATTGGCTTTGAGGGTATGAATTCCCCGAAAAATGGAGGCATTATCATTGTTCCGGATTATGACCATGCAGTAATAAAGCTTGTTGTTTGGACAGATGATGGATCCAAGTCTTCTGTAGATTTGCCTCTTATGGAAGGGGTAGAGGGAAGGGAATACTATATCAGATCACAAAGTCGAATCGAGGGAAAACCGGAAATCCTTTATGATATGGAAGACGTATTGCTGGCATGGGTATATGATAAGGATGAGATAAAGATTCAGAATCTTCATGAATTGCTCTTAGGAAAAACCGATGCCTTCTCTGAGAATGAGTATATCTATCTTTTCTCTTATGAATTTTGCAAAAAATAAGGGATTTGCATATATTGAAGATGAATGTATTGGCAGCAGTCCGAAAGTATAGGAATAAGTCAGAGAGGATTGTTATTAGCGTAAAAGTATAGGAATAAGTCCGGAAGAATTGTTATTAGTTTAGAAGATAGAGGATAGGAGGAAATATGGGAAAAAAGGAAGACTGGAAAGAAGCAATCATCAATGCCCTCTTTCCTCCTCGCTGCATCCTCTGTGATGAGCTTACGGAAAGCGGAAAAGAAGAAATCTGTCCTGCCTGCAAAGCTTACGAGAAAATCATGGAGGAGCCGGTCTGTAAAAAATGTGGAAGGGGAATTCTTTTAGATACGGAGGAATACTGTGGAAACTGTAAAAGACACGGTTTTTCCTTTTCTACCGGTATGATGCTGTATGAATTAACGGAGGAAGTGGAAGATGCTTTAGTGCTTCTAAAGTATAAGGGCAGAAAGGACAAAGGCAGCTTTTTTGGCAAAAAGGCCGGAGAAGTTTTTGGGGAAAAGATAAAAGAACTGGGGATTCAGGCCATTATTCCTGTTCCAGTTCATCCCAACAGAAGAAGGGAAAGGGGTTATAATCAGGCAGAGGTCATTGGAGAAGGTCTGGCAAAGGTCTGCGGCATCCCCCTGGTTTCAGAGTACTTACAGAGAGTCAAGAAAACCAAAGCCTTAAAGGACTGTAGCCCGGAGGAACGTTTATTAAATCTCTTGGAAGCCATTCACTGTGAAGCATTACCCTTCGACCTAAAAAGGGTGCTTTTGGTGGACGATATCTTTACCACGGGAGCCACCATGGAAGCCTGTAGCAGAAAGCTCCTAGAAGCCGGAGCGGAGGAAGTACATATCCTTTCCATTGCCGGAAGAGTAGAGCGATAGTTAGAATGACTCTTCCTCAGAAAAGGAAGCCCAATATTCCTCCGCTAAGGAAATCAGCTCCACCAGCGCCTTTGTTAAGGGTTTATCTTTTCGATATACTGCCACTGCATTCATTTTCGGATGTGTCTTACAGGGAATCAGGCGAATGCTGTCCGGTACATGGGCACGGTTGTTACTGCTGATAAAGGAGCAGTAGTCCGAAGATTCCACCAGAGCCATCTGGTAATGGATTCCTTCCACATCCATAGGCACATAGGGGTCAATGCCTGCATCCTCAAAGGCCATTTCCGCAACGGATCGTTCTGTAGAATCTTTGGGTGCCAGCACAAAGGGAAGCTCGGAAAGCTTAGCCAAATCAATTTCAGTAATTTCGCCCTCTTCTTCTAAAACAGCCAGTAGGGGATGATTTTTGGCAATGGCTAAAAGCAGTTCGACTTTTCCCAGTAGCTTATACTCCATGCGGTAGCTTTGCTTGTCTCCCATGAGTACAATGCCTAAATCTATGGTGCCGTTTTTCACCAATTCCTGTGCTTTTAAGCCCTTCATAGAGGTAAATTGTAATTTTACATTGGGATGGTATTCATGGAATTTCTGGAAAATGTAGCACATCATATAGTCTCCCTGAAGCCCCGAGGCTCCAATGGCGATTTCTTCGTTATGAAGCTGGCTTAGCTCTGCAATCTTGGCATAGCAGTCCTTCTTCATATTCATCATTTTCCGGGCGGTTTCCACATAGATTCTACCCGCCTCCGTGACACTACATTCATTTCCCTTACGGACAAAGAGCTTTGTGCCCAGCTCTCGCTCCAGATTTAAAAGCTGTAAATTCAAAGCCGGCTGGGAGATAAAAAGTCGTTCTGCCGCCCTGCTGATATTTTTTTCCTCTGCAATTCTTAGGATATGTTCTATTTTCTTTAAGTCCATGCTGTCTGTATTACTCCTTTGTTTTAGAGGGATTTTCCTCAAAATTCCTTTGAGAAGCTTTTTCCACTTTACACTTTTTGAAAATCCCCTATGCAGTCTTGTAAAGGTATATCGGCGAAAAAGAAAAGCCTATCAATAGTGAAAAAAAAAGCCTATCAATCTCATTTTATTTGACAGATTCCATAGTTCCATGTAAAGTGAAAAAAATTTAAATGCAATTTTGTTTTGTTACAGGGGAAACTAGCAGAGAAAACAAACTCAGCTTTTTTAGATATATACTGTATAATAACGCCGAAATAAAATAGAGCATTTATTACTGCAAAGCATTAAGTCCTTTGAAAGGAGAAAAAATAAATGAAAAACAGAGAAGCAGGGGTATTACTTCCCTTATTTTCCTTACCGGGAGAAGAGGGAATCGGAACCATGGGAAAGGAAGCCAGAGCATTTGTAGACTTTTTGGCGGAGACGGGAAACCGGGTTTGGCAGATTCTTCCCATGGGGCCTACAGGTTACGGGGACTCCCCCTACCAGTCCTTTTCCGCCTTTGCGGGAAATCCGTACTTTATTGATTTGGAAATGCTGAAAGAGGAAGGTCTGTTGGAAGAGGCGGATCTGGAAAAGGAACGCTTTAAGGAATCCAAAGAGAAGATTTCCTATGGATTATTATATGAGCTAAAGCACAAAATCCTCCGAAAGGCCTATGAAAACTGGCTTTCCAAGGGGGGAAATCTTTCTGAGCTTTTGGCGGGAAGAACTAAGGAAAATTTTGATTACTGCCTTTTTATGGCTTTAAAGGACTTTTTTAACGGCATCCCCTGGCTTTCCTTTGAGAAGCCCTATCGAGATAAGGATCAGGCTACCATTGAGAAGTTTTTGGAGGAGCATAAGCAGGAGGTAGGCTATTATGCCTTTTTGCAAATGCAGTATGACAAGCAGTGGCAGGCTCTTTTAGCCTATGCCCATGAGAAGGATGTCTTGATTTTTGGAGATATTCCCATTTACTGCGCCATGGACAGTGCGGATGCCTGGGGAAATCGAGCTTTGTTCCAGTTTGATGAAACAGGATACCCTTCCTCCGTGGCAGGAGTACCGCCCGATGCCTTTTCTGAGACCGGACAGC
>CALIEL010000060.1 GCA_938022235.1 Oribacterium parvum | reverse complement strand
GAGAAAACTGCGGAATACTTCAGCGAAGTCAGAGTTCGGGAGGAAGCCGGCTGAAGGAAAGTCTGGAAAAGGGTGAAAGCCCGACTAAGGGCAGCTCTTTTTCGGAAGAAATAAAGTAAAAAACTACTAGGATCATTAAGAAAGGAAGTAAGCCAATGCAATACAATTTTGATGAAGTAATCGATAGAAAGGGAACGCGCTGTGCAAAGTATGACGAGCGAATCAAAAAGTTCGGTACAGAGGATTTGATTCCCCTTTGGATTGCGGATATGGACTTTAAAACAGCCCAGCCCATTATCGACGCTTGTAAGAAACGGGCGGAAGAAGGAATCTTTGGCTACACTTCCAGACCGGATTCCTATTTTGAAGCAGTACAAAACTGGGAGAAGGAGCGCTATGACTGGTGTCCGGACACCGCACTCATGTCCTGGTCCCTAGGTGTAGTACAAAGCCTTACCGCCATTGTCCGTACTTTTTCCCATGTGGATGATAAAATCCTGATTCAAAGTCCGGTTTACACAGAATTCTGGGACATTCCGGATATGGCCGGCAGAAAGGTTTTGGCCAATGCCTTAGTGGAAAAGGAAGACAGATGGCAGGTGGATTTTGCAGACTTTGAAGAGAAGGCAAAGGAAGCCAAGATTTTCATTCTTTGTAATCCCCATAATCCGCTGGGATTGGTTTGGGAAAAAGAAGAGCTGCAGAAAATGGTTGAAATCTGCCACAAGCATCATGTGCTGGTGGTTTCCGATGAAATTCACTCTGACCTTATCTTCCATGGGAAGAAGCATTTGCGTACCGCAACCGTTTCTCCCTTGGCAAAGGAAACCGTGATTACCTGCGTATCCTTAAGTAAGACCTTTAACTTGGCAGGCTTACAGGCCTCCACCACCATTTTCCCCAATCAAGAACTGAAGAAGGATTTCGACCTGTTCTGGACGAGAATGGATATCCACAGAAACAATGCCTTTTCTTCCGTGGCCATGGAAGCGGCTTATCGCGAGGGAGGAGAATGGCTTTCCCAGCTCCTGCCTTACCTGGAGGCAAACCTAAGTTTTGTGGAAGACTTTGTTAGTCGCGAGATTCCAAAACTTAAGGTTCACGTGCCGGATGCCACCTACCTGATGCTCTTGGATTGCCGCGGCTTAGGCATGAGCGATAAGGAACTGAATGATTTTATGGTGCATAAGGCAAAAATCGGTCTCAATGCCGGCGTATCCTTCGGAAAGGAAATTTCCGGATTTATGCGTCTGAATGTAGCCTGCTCCCGGAAGCTTTTGGAACAGGGATTGATTCAGCTTCGGGACGCAGTGGCAAGCTTATAAAGGTATAAATAAAATTTCTTTGGATTAGTAATTACAAATCTATTCCAAAGGGATTTAGAGAATTAGATAAGAGATATAAATCTATTAAAGATAGCTTTAGAGGGTTAAAGAAACGGAATGGCGAAAGGAAGAGGCAAAAAGAAAAAGGGGGTTTTCTCCTTTTTTCAAGGGAAAAAAGCGAAAAGGCAGCAGGACAGAACTGCTTCCTTTATGGAAGGTATCAAGCTTTTTTCCGCCTTCTTCCTTCTCTTTCTTTTCGGGATTTTTTTATTCCGAAAAGCCCATCAAACCCAATGGTATTTTCCGGCTTCCGTCCTAAAGCACCAGGCCGCTATGGAACGAGTAGCCAAAGAAAAGGGACTGGAAGAGGACTTAGATGTACTCTTTGCCATTATGACAGTGGAATCCCACGGCAAATTAAAGGATGTGATGCAGTCCAGCGAGTCCAAGGGTCTGCCGGTAAATACATTGGATACGGATGCCTCCATTGAGCAAGGGTTAAAGTATTATAAGGATTTAAAGGAAAAGGCAAGGGCCTTGGGGCTGGAGGAAAAAGCAGTGATTCAGGCCTATAATTACGGCCCTGGTTTTTTGTATTATGTAGAGAAAAACGGAGGCAAATACACTGATGCATTGGCAGAGGAATTTGCCAAAAACATGGCGAAAGGAAAGACGATAAAATACAGCCACCCCATTGCCAAAAAGGAAAATGGTGGTTACCGTTATCTCTACGGCAATATGTTTTACGCCAGAGTAGTAGAAGAAACCTTACAGTTTCATAGGGAGAAAAATAAGATGGAAATCACCACAGTCCAGAAAATCCTGATGAGTGCTACGGTAGGATTGTTTTTATACATCATGCTTTTGGAAACTTTTATGACCGACAGCGACAGCACTTCTCGGGTTTTCAAAATGTCGGTTCGAGAACTAAGAAATAAAAATATTAACACTCTATTTAAAAATCAGGGAATTTATAACGGTCTGCTGGGGTTGGCTCTTCTTTACGGTATATTCAGTCCCGGTGCCAATGTGGAGCTTTGCCTTGTGCTATGCAGCATCATGTTTTTGGTGGCGGTATACGGAGCCATCAGCTCGGATAAGATGATTCTCCTAAAGCAGGGGACACTCCCTTTTTTGAGTCTCTTAAGTTTGATTTTGAAGTGGTAGAGAAGGTGGTGTTGGATGGAACTTCAGTACAGAGGGAATTGAGCGGAGTTTTTTAGCACGGAGAGAATTGGATGGAGCTTTAGCACAGAGGGAGTTGGATAGAGATTTAGCCTATAGGAGAAAAATATGCTGATTATTTTTGTGATTTTTGGAATAGCTATAGGGATAAGCCTATTTGTTGGTTTATCGGGAAAGAAATAGCTAAAAGCCAAAGAAATATATGCAGGGGGAAAATAGTGTCCGAAAAAAATATATCCGAAAAAACGAAGTTAAAAAATAAAGAGCATTCTCTCCAAAAGAATGATTTGATTACGCTGGAAATAACAGATTTGACAGAAGAATGCCAGGGCGTCGGAAAAAAGGACGGCTTGATTTTTTTCGTGAAAGACAGCGTGATGGGAGACGTAGTAGAAGCCAGAATCTTAAAGGTGAAAAAGAATTACGCCTATGCCAAGGTGGAAGAGCTACTAAAGCCTTCCCCGTATCGCATTGCACCCCTTTGCCCTGTCGCGGGAAAATGCGGAGGCTGCCAGTTGCAACATTTATCCTATGAAAAGGAGCTTGCATGGAAGGAAGATAGAATCGCCCAAAGTCTGATTCGTATTGCTGGACTTTCTCCGGAGGAAGTAGAGAGGAAAAAAGAGGGAATTCTGGGCGGAGTGCTTTCACGCTACCGGAATAAAGCCCAGTATCCGGTGCAGAGTAGGAAGGAAATAAGAAGTGGAGGGGCAACTTCTGTTTCGGATTGGAAAGTGAACGGGAAGTGGCCTGGAAAGAATAAAATAGAAGCTAAAGAAAAATCTTCTGATCTTAGTA
>CALIEL010000059.1 GCA_938022235.1 Oribacterium parvum | reverse complement strand
TGCAAGAAGGAGAAGTCAGTCTCACGGTTCTTCGAGATGGGGAAAAGCTTAGTTTTCAGTTCCCTGCCTATAAGGATCCTTCTACAGGACTTTATCGTATGGGCGTGGCTCTTTCCTCTGAGCGAGTGAAGTTTCAAAACCCTTTAAAGACTATAGAATACAGCTTTTATGAACTGGCCTTTAATGCCAGAGTGGTGATTGACAGTCTGGCTTTGATTAGTAAAGGAAAGGTCAGTAGACAGGAAGTCATGGGGCCGGTGGGAACAGTTGCAGTTATCGGAGAAAGTGTTTCCAGCTCCAGCCAATACGGATTTTTCGTCATGTTATTGGTTTTGTTGAACCTGAGTATGATGCTTAGTGTCAATCTGGCGGTAATGAACCTTTTGCCTATTCCTGCTCTGGATGGAGGACGACTGCTGTTCATTCTTTTGGAAATGCTGGCAAGAAAAAGACTGAATCCCAAGTGGGAGGAACGAATCAATACTGCAGGAATGGTTTTCCTACTAGCCCTTATGGTATTGATTGTCGGAAATGATGTGTTTAATTTGTTGACCGGAGCCTATTCGAAATATTTTAGCTCTTAAGTTTATTATATAAAGGAATGATATGTTCAAAAGAGAAGATACAAGGGTAGTAGAGGTAGGAAAACTCAAAATCGGCGGTGGAAATCCGGTGGTTTTACAGTCCATGTGTAATACCAAGACGGAGGATATCAAGGGAAGTATAGCGCAAGTTCAAAGGCTGGCAGAGGCAGGGTGCGAACTGATCAGACTTACCGTACCTACAAAGGAAGCGGCATTTGCTTTAAAGGAGATTAAGGCGGCTTCCCCTATTCCGGTGGTTGCGGATATTCATTTTGACTACCGTATGGCAATTCTTGCCATGGAGAACGGTGCGGATAAGATTCGTATTAATCCGGGGAATATCGGCTCCCGAGAAAGACTTCAGGCTGTAGTGGACTGTGCCAAGGAAAGAAAGATTCCCATTCGAATCGGGGTGAACTCCGGCTCCTTGGAAAAGGAAGTTTTGGAAAAATATCAGGGAAGAGTAACGGCCCGGGGCTTGGCGGAGTCAGCCTTGGCGAATTTACGTTTGGTAGAGGAAATGGGCTATCAGAATTTGGTGCTTTCCATGAAGTCCTCCGATGTTTTAATGGCGGTGGAAGCCCATAAAATTGTGGCAGAATCCTGCCCCTATCCTTTACATGTAGGCATCACAGAGTCACGAACGGTTTGGTCCGGTAATAT
>CALIEL010000058.1 GCA_938022235.1 Oribacterium parvum | reverse complement strand
TTGTGGGCATGATTGACCCGGAGCGTAAGGAAGCTGCGGCAGCGATTGCCGTAGCCAAGGGCGCCGGCGTTCGTACCGTAATGATTACCGGCGACCATGCAGAAACCGCCCAGGCCATTGCCGAGCGTTTAGGCATTCTTCCTATGGGTGAGGATAACCGTTGCCATGTTTTAACCGGCGCTGAGCTGGAAATGATGTCCGATGAGGAGCTGGAGAAAAAGGTTCCCGAGATTTCCGTTTACGCCAGAGTTTCCCCGGAGCATAAGGTTCGAATTGTAAGAGCTTGGCAGAAGAACGGAAAGATTGTTTCCATGACCGGTGACGGTGTAAATGATGCTCCCGCCCTGAAACAGGCGGATATCGGCGTAGGTATGGGAATCACCGGAACGGAAGTTTCCAAGGGTGCTTCCGACATGGTGCTGGCAGACGATAACTTTGAAACCATTGTGGTAGCCATTGAAGAAGGAAGAAAGGTTTTCTCCAATATTCAAAAGGCGGTACAGTACCTGCTTTCCGCAAACTTTGGAGAGGTCATTACCCTCTTTGTAGCAACCCTTTTAGGCTGGACGATTTTACAGCCGGTACATATCCTTTGGATTAACTTGGTAACTGACGTTTTCCCGGCTATCGCCTTAGGAATGGAAAAGGCTGAGCCGGATGTGATGCAGAGAAAGCCCAGAGAAAAGAGCTCCAGCTTCCTCTCCAACGGTGTACTGGAAAGTATTCTTTACCAAGGTGTTTTGGAAGGCGGACTGACTCTGTTCATCTATTGGATGGCAGGACAGTATTTCCATGAGGAAAATCTTTCCGAGACCATGGCCTTTGCTACTTTGGGATTGTTACAGCTCTTCCATGCCTTTAATGTAAAATCCGTTTTCCGTTCTCTTTTCAATGGAAATCCTTTGGACAATATTTACTTAAACGGTGCGGCACTGCTTTCCGCCTTCCTGCTTTTAGGCGTAATCGTTACTCCGGGAATCAACCAATTCTTCGATGTAACCCCTCCAAGCCTTATGCAGTGGGGAATCGTTTTCGGAATTTCCTTCAGTATTATCATTTTTGTAGAGATTGCAAAGGCGATTTTCAGGACGATGCGGAAGCAAGCATAACAATTTCCGTACGAAAAAAGAGGCTATATAAATCAAAATTAAAAAAAGTTTTTAGCAATATAGGTCTGAAAATGGGGTAGTCTGAGCCCGACGGTACTTGCGAAAAACAAGAGAAACGCAGTTTTTCGCTTAGTATCCGCTTCGTGGCGAAGCTAGCGGGAGCGTGCCCCGACTTCAGACCTATATTGCGTAAAAAAACTATTTTGATTTTTATATAGCCTCTTTTTTTAATGCGAGGAGATGTTATGCTCTGCTTCTCATCGTCCATGATATAAATCCCTTTTGCAAGGGCTCTTCTGTCTGCGAGCCATCTCCTCGTGAAAAGACATCCCTGTCCTTTCTAAAAACTACTATTCCGGGAAATTTTCCTTCTGAAAAAGCCTCTTAATGTCCCATATTGGAACCGCTGGCTACCAG
>CALIEL010000057.1 GCA_938022235.1 Oribacterium parvum | reverse complement strand
TATACGTACCTAATGAAGGACAATCTGCCAGTACCATGGCAAGGGGATCATGAACTACGCTTTCATCCATCATTCCCATTGTTTCATGATGGAAACGGAAATACAGCTTTAACGCTTCCTGTAAATACCGGACAATGGGTAGGTTCTCTTCTTTGCAGTACTTACCAAGTTTTTCCAAATCTTCTCCATGAAGGTAAGTTTTTGTAGTCACATCCAACCCTACCACCATCATATGAAAGCCTGCTTGAAAAACAATGTCCGACGCCTCTGCATCTCCACCAATGTTGGCTTCCGCGTAGGGACTGATATTCCCGGGTGCTTTAACGCATCCTCCCATTACTACTACATTCTTTAATTTCTGCGGTAACTTAGGATCCAATTCTAAAGCTTTAGCCAGATTGGTCAGTCTCCCCAAGGTAACTAAGGTCACTTCCCCCGGCATTTCCCCTGCCTTTCGAACAATCATTTCCCAAGCACTTTCCTTAGATAAAACCTGATTAGACTTTGGAAGTTCCACATCTCCAATCCCGTTTTTTCCATGAATATGAATTGGGTAGTCTTCCTTTTTGCCTAAAAGAGTCTCTTCTGCACCTGTTGCCACCGGTATTTCGTATCCCGTATTTGCCAGTTGAATCAGTCTTAAAACATTTTCAGCAGCCTGCAGCGCACCGGTATTCCCAAAGCCTGTAGTAATTCCTTCAATATGAAGACTTTTGCTCTTTAGTGCATAGAGAATTGCCAAGGAATCGTCTATTCCGGTATCGCAATCAATCAGTATTTTTTTCATTTAATCTACTCTCCCTTACTTTTCACCATATATTTTTTAATGGAATACAATGTTAAAAACAGAATTGTTGCGGCATAGGGAAGCATCTGGATAAATTCTGCCGGTATTCTAAGCATTTGTAAAATGTTGGATAATCCGTCAAAGAAGGAAAATAATAAAGATGAAACCAACACTCCTACCGGCGTAGACTGCCCCATAGCATTTGCTGCAAGAGCAATAAAGCCACGCCCCGCAACCATATCCCTTGTAAACATAGGCAAATACCCCATGGAAAGATACATTCCTCCAAAGCCTGCCATTATTCCACATAAAAGAATAGCAAGAAGACGAATGCGAACCACGTTAATTCCCACACTTTCTGCCGCCTTTGGAGTCTCTCCCACTGCTCGAATACGAAGTCCAATGGGTGTGCGATAGAAAAAGAGATGTATTAAAAACACCATGAGAAGTCCCATATACGTGAGAATATTGTGTCCGGATAGAATTCTCCCCAATACTGGAATGTTTTCCACTATGGGAATATTTAATGTCGGAAATTGGAAGCTATTCAAAGAGGAACTGGATCCCTTTTCTCCTGTTAAAAGCTGTAAAACAAATACGGTAAGACCTGCCGCAATAGTGTTAATGGCAGTACCGCAAAGAACCGAATTTGCTTTTAAAACCAGATGAAAATAAGCGAATATTATACTTACCACCACCGCAGACAAAACACCTGCTGCAATGCCCCAGAACAATCCGCCCCCAAAAGCACTTCCGATAACGCCAAACAATGCCGCAATCAGCATAATTCCTTCCAGCCCCAGATTAACTACTCCGCTTTTTTCACAAATACTTGCTCCTAAAGCAGCCCACAAAATTGGAGTAGCTACTCTAATCCACATAAAAAGGAAATCTATCATGAATTTAAAGCTAAACATTTGCAGCCTCCTTCTTCATTTTCTCTTCCTTTTTTGTCGCTTCCACAATCATTTTTTGCTTCCACTTACCAAATAAAGCATCTGCAGCAATCATGAAAATAATAATTCCCTGAATCAGTTGTACTACCTCACTGCTGACATCGCTACTTCTAGCCATAATACTTGCACCAACATTTAAATAGCCGATAAAAAGTGCCGCAAAAGGTACCAGCAACGGATTATTTTTTGCCAATAATGCAACCGCAATACCGGTCCAGCCATATCCCGGAGAAGCTGTCCATTTAAAGCGGGTATACATTCCTAAAAGTTCTGCACCTCCGCCAACTCCCGCTAACATTCCTGCTACAATCTGCGCCATCAACATCACAGAGGGAGCTTTAATTCCGGAATAATTAGCAAAAATTTTATTGTCTCCGGTAATACGAAGCTTCATTCCAAAAGTTGTTTTGTACAAAAGAATGTAAACAAAAATACAGGACAGAAGTGCCAAGAAAACGCCGAAGTGAATTCTTGTTCCCGGAATCAGCACTGCCAGTCTTACGGACTTTAGCATCGGAACAGACTGCAAGGAAGAACTGCTCATATCCCTTAAGTAATAACTGATACAATACAACACAAAGAATTGAATGATATTATTCAACATAAGAGAAGTCACCACTTCCGATACATTCCACTTCATTTTCAAAACAGCAGGAATAAATGCTGCTACTGCCCCAAAAAACGCGGCCATTACTAAAGCCGCAAAGGGGTGTATGCCGGCAGGGAGTGAAAATCCACAAGCTACCAGTAGTGCGCCTAAGGTACCGAAAAAGAAAGCGCCCTCTGTAATCATTGAGAAAAGTCCTGCTCCAAAAATCATCAGTACCGCTAATGCAGTAAACATAAGAGGACAAGCTGCCTCCACAATGTTTCCTATTCTTCTTGCAGAAGTAAAGGGTCCCACAAAAAAGCTGAAAAAAGCATTAAATGGGTCGGAGCTTGTGGCAAACACTACAATCACCACCAAACTGCAGGCCACCAAAATCGTCACCAAAAGTTTAGTTAGATCCACTATAATATTTATTTTTTTACTACTATCCATGAACAGCCTCCCGAATTTCCGTTTCTGATTGTTTTTGAATTCCCAGCATATAGGCTCCCAAATCCTTTTCCGAAATCGAAGAAGTATCTGCAAAATATGCTGCAATCTTTCCTTCGTGAAGTACAATAAGGCTATCAGAAAGCCCCAAAATTTCATTTAAATCCGAACTGATTAAAAGTACGCAACTTCCATTATCTCTCATTCCAATCAAACGTTTTCTGATAAATTCCGTTGCCCCTACATCCACACCTCTGGTAGGCTGGTTAGCAATAATAATTTTGGGTGATGAAGAAAGTTCTCTGGCCAGTACAACCTTTTGAATATTTCCACCGGAAAGGGAGTCAATCCGTACATCGGGATTCTTGCAAAAAATCTGATAATCTCTTGTGATTTCTTCTCCATATTTCTTAAGTTCTTTTTCTTTTAGAATACCGCGCTTAGAAAACCTTGGCAGATTCATTTTATCGGAAAGTGCATTCTCTAAAATCGATAAAGAATGAGCCATACCGGTTATCATTCTATCTTCTGGGATATGCGCAACAGATAGCTTTCTAATTTCCTGAACAGATTCCTTTTGAATATCTATTCCTTGAACTTTGATAGAACCCTCTTGGTATTTCAGTAGACCGGTTAAAGCCTCCACTAATTCCCTCTGGCCATTTCCTTCCACCCCGGCAATACCTAGGATTTCTCCCTCTCTCAAATCAAAAGATAGCTTATCCAGTATAGCTTTATTGGATTCCGCATAGAAACTTAGATTTTGCACCGATAGCAGAATATTTCCCGGCTTTGCCGGTTCTTTTTCTGTAGTAAGAAGCACCTCACGACCTACCATAAGATTAGAAATATCCTGTTCTGTTACATCCGAAACATGGAAAACGCCCATGAAACGTCCCTGCCTGATGATTGAAATTCTGTCACAAAGTTCTTTTACTTCATTTAACTTATGAGATATGAAAATGATGGTATATCCTGCCTTCTTTAAGGTTTTTAGTTGTGCGAACAGTTCTTCTGTTTCCTGAGGAGTTAACACGGCAGTCGGTTCATCAAAAATTAAAAGTTTCGCACCTCGATATAAAATCTTTAATATTTCCACCTTCTGTTTTTGCCCTACCGTAAGGTCCCGAATTTTTGCTTTAGGATCTATCAACAAGTTATACTTTTGACTTAATTCTTCTACCCTTCGACAAGCTGATTCCACATCGATAAAGCCTCGCTTACAAGGCTCCATTCCTAAAATAATATTTTCTGTTACTGTTAGAGAGGGGACCAACATAAAGTGTTGATGTACCATTCCGATTCCCAGCTCAATCGCCACTTCTGAGGAAGAAATGACTTTTTCCTCCCCATGAATAAAAATTTTTCCGGAACTTGGCTGCTCTTCTCCGAAGATAATTTTCATTAATGTGGACTTTCCTGCTCCATTTTCACCGGATAGAGCATGAATTTCTCCCTCCAGGACCGAAAAGTTTATACCTTTATTAGCCATTACACCATTAGGATAGATTTTTTCGATATTTTCCAATCGCAGTATTTCTCCTTTTCCCTTGATATCCTGCTCCATCTCAACCTCACTTTTATCATGATTAAACCAAAATACCGGCTTATTCCTATATCACTTGTTCAGGACGAATAGTCCCACAAAACTTTGAATTTCCCATTAAAAACGCACCTTGCAACCATTCCCAGGGGCAAGTTGCGTGAGAATAGGTTTACAACCTTTTATTTCATACTGTCTCTCAAAGCCGAAACGTCTTCTGTTTTCATATCTACCGCTCT
>CALIEL010000056.1 GCA_938022235.1 Oribacterium parvum | reverse complement strand
CCAATACATGGGATGTAAGCTTTCATCAGGACGGCTTTAAGGGACGCTTCGGTACAGCCAGCGCCTACATCCCCATTTTCGGACAGATTAAGGATGGTGAGGGCTATCTTGCGGAGAGCCTTACCCCTTGGAACATGGGCTATGAGGCGGTGCATGAAGCAGGAAGCATGGAAACCAGCATAGAGTTTCGTATTGAACCAAGTCTTGGGCAAATGGAATATCGCCGGATTATGCGCTATCTCTTTCTATCGGATTGTGACTACAACAGTCTTTTAAAGACGTATCGGAAGCTGGCAAGGGAGGAAGGCAAGTTAAAGACACTAAAGGAAAAGGAAGTTGCCAACCCTTCCGTAAGAAAACTTTTGGGCGCTTCCTTTGTACACAAGGGGATAAAGACCTGCGTCCAGCCGGATTCGGAGTTTTTCGATAAGGATGCTCCGGATAAAAATAACCACCTCACTACTTTCCGAAAGAGGGCAGAGGAAATGAGAGCCCTAAAGGCGGATGGTATAGAGAAGCTCTACTTCCATTTGGATGGCTGGGGAGATGCGGGCTATGATAATAAGCACCCGGATGTGGGGCCCGCCTGCATAGAAGCCGGTGGTTGGGAAGGTATGCGGGAATTGTCCGATACTATGAAAGAACTGGGCTTCCTCTTCGGTATTCATGACCAGTACAGAGATTTCTATAAAAAGGCGGAAAGCTATCATGATGATCTGGCTTGCAAAAGTCCCGATGGCAGCATTTTCACCCACGCCCGTTGGGCAGGAGGTCCCCAAGCCTATCTCTGTACCAGTCAGGCTCCCTATTATGTTCGAAGAAACTTTGAAAGACTCTTGGAGGAGGGAATAAATTTAGACGGAGCTTATCTGGATGTCTTTACATGTAACGAGGGAGATGAATGTGATAATCCCAGGCATAGAATGCGCCGGAAAGATTCCTATGAATACCGATGCCAGTGCTTCCGTTATCTTCTGAGTAAAGACATTTTACCAAGCTCCGAAGAGGTAAATGATTGGGCTGTGCCCTGGCTGGTCTTCTGCCACTACGCCCCCTATGACTTTATGCTTCGGGAGCCGGGAAGCCCCAAGTACGGAATCCCCATCCCCATGTTTAATCTGGTTTACCATGACTGTCTGGTAATTCCCTGGATGATGGAAAAGCTGCCGGATGAGGACTACATTCTTTATGCCCTACTAAACGGCGGTGCCCCTTATCTTATTCGAGATCCTGCCTATCTCGGCATTGACGGAGCCTTTACTTTGGAAGAGGAAATGCCTTGGGAGAAACATTTGGAAAGGGTTCGCATCGTTAGTGATTTCCATGAAAATGTGGGAGATGCGGAGCTTGTAAAACATGAAATTCTGGATGATAAGGGATTTCGGCAAAGATCCACATTTGCAAACGGATATGCTGTAGAGGTGGATTTCCAAGCAGGAAGTTATAGCATTTCCAAAGAGTAATCCGGAGGATTCCGGTATTAAAGAAGCTTTTGATGCCTCAGCATCTTGCTTCATCAAAAACATTCCACTTCATAAAATATTTGGTTCATCGCAAGTGCTTGCAAATCACTTGTAAGACTTGTATAGAATAAAGCAAGAGCAAAGGAGAAAATTATGAAAAAAAGAACAGAAAAACTCTTGGCATTGGCTACCCTATTGGCCATGGGAACTACTGCATTGGCTTCCTGCGGTAATAAGGCGGCAAGCGGAGAAAGTGCTTCCGGAGAAGCAAAATCCGAAGGAAAAGTAGCCCTTTCCATGGCAATTTGGGATGAAAAGCAAAGAGCCATGACCGAGTCTTTAGTAGAAGCTTATACCAAGGCTCATCCGAATGTCAGCATTGAAGTTCAGCTCACCCCCTATAAGGGCGGAGAATACTGGACCAAGCTGGAGGCTGCTGCCACAGGCGGAAAGGCTCCTGATGTATTCTGGTTAAATGTACTCCATACAGACAGCTATGTGGATGGGGGAATCCTGGCTGATCTTACCGATGCCATTGCCAAGTCCGATATTAAGGATAATTTCCCTGAGTCTTTGGTAAACAACTATGTTCGTGACGGAAAGAACTACGCCGTTCCTAAGGATTTTGATACCAATGCCCTTTGGTACAACAAGGAAATCTTTGATGAGGCCGGTGTAAGCTACCCGACAAACGACATGAGCTATGAGGACTTGGTGGCTAAAGCTGAGGAATTGAAGCAAGCAGGTCTGGATGAGGGTGTTTATCCCTTTGCCTGCCCTGTAGACTTCCAAACCTGGTACTATCAGACCGTTTTTGCCAACGGTGGTTGGATTCTCAGTGAAGACAAAAAGACTTCCGGCTATGAGGATCCCAAGACCCAGGGCGGAATTCAGTGCTGGATTGATATGATTGATAAGGAACTCTCCCCCAGTTCTGCAGCTCTTTCCGAGACCTCTGCAGATGCTATGTTTGAAGGAGGACAGCTGGCAATGACCTTTGCCGGATCCTATATGGTTCCCGAGTATACTTCCAACGACAATATCAAGGATAAGATTGATTGCGTAGAGCTTCCCAGCTTCAATGGAGTAGACACAAACTGTATCAACGGTTTAGGCTTTGCGGTTTATGAAGGAAGTAAGAATAAGGAAGCGGCTACAGATTTTGCCATCTGGCTCAGCAGTAAGGAAGCTATGGATATTCAGGGAAATACCGGTGTGGTTATTTCCGCAAGAAATGAATCTCAGGAGCTCTTTGCCAAGTCCAGCGACAAGTATGCTTTAGCAGTATATACCGCCCACACAGACAAGGCATATCCCCTTCCTGTATGTAAAAATGCGGCACAGCTCTACGATATGGAATCTAAGGCTTTACAGAAGGCCTATAGCGGAGAGGAAAGTCTTGCAGAGGCTTGTAAGGCTTTAAAGACGGAAGCTGATGCATTCCTTGCCAAGAATCAATAAGCTTTACTATCCCGGGAGAAAAAGCTTCCGGGATATTTTCTCTTTAGGGTAAAGGAGTAAATATGAAATCAGCTGAGAAATTACAAGGGAAAAAGGCCGGACTATCCTGGAAAGTGAAGGACTGGATTGCAGGTTATATTTTTATCGCCCCGGTCACCATAGGACTTATGGTCTTTTATATTTGGCCTTTCATCCAAAACTTTTGGTTCAGTTTTAACGATGTCAATAAGTTCAATGTAACCCATTTTATCGGCTTGGAGAACTATCGCCAGATGCTTTCCGACAAAGAGGTTTTTCAAAGCTTTGGAAACACCCTGAAATATGTGGTGGTAACCGTGCCGGTAGGTCTCTTTCTTTCTCTGGTAATTGCTGCTTTGCTAAATGCCAAGATCAAAGGAAAGTCTATTTACCGCACCCTATACTTCCTTCCCTCTGTAACTATGGCAGCGGCTGTTGCCATGGTATGGAAATGGGTGTTCAACGAAAAAATGGGCATTTTAAATGCTGTAATCACCTCCTTCGGAGGCCCTCGAATCGGCTGGCTGACCAATTCCAAAACCGCTATCTTCGTGGTGATGCTGGTAGGACTTTGGATGACTGTAGGTTATAACATGATTATTCTTCTAGCCGGTATGCAGGGAATCTCCAAAACCTATTATGAGGCGGCAGCCATTGACGGAGCAGGTTCCCTGACTCAGTTTTTTAAGATTACCATTCCCCTACTGACTCCTACCATCTTCTTCGTTATGATTACCTCCATTATCAGTGCCTTTCAGGTCTTTGATGTGGTGTATATGATGGTTTTGAAATCGAACCCTGCCTATGAATCTACCCAGACCGTGGTGATGCTCTTCTACCGACAGGCCTTTGATTACGGCTATAAGGGCTATGCG
>CALIEL010000055.1 GCA_938022235.1 Oribacterium parvum | reverse complement strand
CAATCCGAGCATTTCCTTTCATTTTGTAAAGGATGGAAAAAGCCGCTTCCAAACCGTTGGGGGCGGAAAGCTTTCTGATGTGGTTTTCGGCATTTACGGAAAGGCCTTTGCCAAAGACAGTCTGGAAATAAGGGAATCCTATTATCCTTCAAGCCTAACAGGATTGGCTACCCTGCATATTGAGGGGCTTTTGGGCAAGCCCAGCCTTACCCGTTCCAACAGGCAATATGAAATTTTCTTTGTAAATGGGCGATTTGTTCGGGATTCTTTACTAAGTAGAGCCCTGGAGGACGCCTATAAGCCCTTTTTGATGCAGCATAAGTTCCCCTTTGCCATTGTCTTTTTACACCTAAGCCCCAATCTTGTAGATGTGAATGTGCATCCCCAAAAGCTGGAGGTGCGTTTTCAAAATCGAGAAAAAATTTATCAGGCGCTCTTTGATTGCGTCAGCAAGACCTTATCTAAGGCAGACTTGATTGACCATAGCCCCCTTTCCCTTTTCCAAAAGGAAAAGGAGGAGAAAAATACAACATTTCTTTCCCCTTCCAGTCAGCTTTGGGAGAAAAAAGCGGAAGAGAAGGAGGCTCCAGAGAACGTTTCAGAAATCATTTCAGAGAAGACTCAGTTTAGAACAGAAGCTACGGAGAAAACTCATTTTAGCTCAGAAACTCCGGAGCTGAATCAGCAGAAAGATGAAACTGGCGAAGAGAAGCTTATCTATGAAGAGTTTGATTTAACAAAGGGGATTCGTTTAGAAGAAGAAAAGGCTTCTGAAAAGGAAGAGAATACTGTCCCCAAGGAAGAGCAGCTTTTCACCGAATCGGAAAAGCTCCCATCGGCAGAACAGGAAAATCTATTTTCTCCCTCCTTCTTCTCTGAAGAGGGAGAGAAGGAATTCCGACTGATTGGGCAGGTTTTTCAGACCTACTGGTTGATAGAATTTCAAAAGGAACTCTTTATTATGGATCAGCATGCTGCCCATGAGAAGGTGAACTTTGAAAAAATGCGAAAGAATTACCTGGAAAAGCCGGGAATCAGTCAGGGCATTCTTCCCAAAACCATGGTCTTTAATGCGAAAGAGGAAGAGCTCTATGAAAAAACCAAGGACTATTTTACTCATCTTGGCTATAGAATCCGAAAGGAAGAAGATAAGCGATACCTTTTAGAAGGAATCCCTGCGGATTTTCCTTCTTTGGATGCGGAAATGCTATTTCATGAGATTCTGGATGCTCTTGCAGAAGAAGGGAACCTTTCCGAAGCGGAGAGCGTCTATAATAAAATTGCGTCCATGGCCTGCAAGGCCTCTGTAAAGGGCAATCAGCTCCTTAGCTTTCAGGAGGCTGAGGCTTTGGTACAGAAGCTATTCACCCTGGAAAATCCCTATGCCTGCCCCCATGGCCGGCCTACGATTGTGGCCTTTAAAAAGCAGGATTTGGAAAAAATGTTTAAGAGGATTGTATAAATGAATCTTTGGGAAGAATATAAGCCCTTATTGATTTTGGCAGGCCCTACTGCGGTAGGAAAAACCGACACCTCCATCGCCTTAGCCAAGGCTTTGGACGGAGAGTGTATCTCCGCGGACTCTGTTCAGGTTTACAAAGGGCTTGATATCGGTTCCGGTAAGGTAAAAGAGGAAGAGAAGGAGGGAGTTCCCCACCATCTTCTGGACATCCTTAATTCTTCTGAAAATTATGATGCCAGCCTTTTTCAAAAGATGGCAAGAGAAAAAATTGCTGAACTTTACAGTAGGGAAAAGCTTCCCATTTTGGTGGGAGGTACCGGATTCTACATTCAAGCCATGCTTTATGATATAGACTTTCAGGAAGAAAATCAGGACGAAAAGGAGAGAATCAGAAGGGAACTTACGGAAAGACTGGAAAAAGAAGGAACGATTCCCCTCCACCAAGAATTGTCCCGAGTGGATCCGGAAGCGGCTGAAGCCATCCATGAAAATAATAAGCAAAGAATCATCCGAGCTTTGGAATACTATTATCTCCATAAGCGTCCCATTTCCCAACATAATCAGGAAGAGCAAAAAAAAGAATCTCTCTATGATGCTCTATTTATAGTATTGTGTAGAGAACGGGAGAAATTGTATCAGGGTATCCATGACCGTGTTCTGCAAATGAAGGAAGAGGGCTTGTTTCAAGAGGTTCAGGCTCTTTATGAGCAGGGCTATCGGGAAAATATGCCGGGCTGTAATGCTATAGGCTATAAGGAGGTTTTTGCTTATTTAGAGGGACGATACACAGAAGATGAGTGTATCGAAAAAATTCAGCAGCATTCCAGAAACTATGCCAAAAGGCAGATGACCTGGTTTAGAAGAGAGAAAAATACCATCTTCCTCTCTGAGGAGGAATTTGCAGGGGGTAAGGAGGAAAGAATAGAATGGATTATCAAAGAATCTATGAAGAAATGGGCATTTCTCCGGAAGTAATTGCCTATAGTGAAAAAATATTAAAAAATCTGGAGAGCCGTTTCAAAGAGATTGATGAAATTGCAGAAATCAACCAGTTAAAGGTTTTACAGGCTCTGCAAAAGGCAAAGGTTTCAGAGGCCCATTTGCTGGGAAGCACCGGCTACGGCTACAACGATATTGGAAGAGATGCCTTGGAAGAGGTTTATGCCAATTATTTTCATACGGAGGATGCCTTGGTCCGTTCCCAGATTGTCTGCGGAACCCATGCTTTGGCCATAGCCCTGCAGGGAAACCTTCGTCCGGGAGATGAAATTTTATCCCCGGTAGGTAAGCCCTATGATACCTTGGATGAGGTTATCGGAATCAGAGACTCCCTAGGCTCCTTGAAGGAATTTGGTGTGAGCTACAAAGAGGTCGCTTTACTGCCGGATGGTTCCTTTGATTATGAGGGTATTAAAAATGCCATTTCCGAAAAAACCAGATTGGTGGAAATTCAACGTTCCAAGGGCTATAGCGATAGAAAGAGCTTCAGTCCTAAGGAAATTGGAGACTTGATTCGCTTTATCAAGGGCTGTAAGAAGGATTTGATCTGCATGGTGGATAACTGCTATGGTGAATTTGTATGCACGGAAGAGCCCAGCGACTACGGAGCCGATATGGTGGTAGGATCCCTCATTAAAAACCCCGGCGGAGGACTGGCTCCCATCGGAGGCTATATTGCCGGAAGCAAAGAATGTATTGAAAGGGCAGCGGTGCGACTGACTGCTCCCGGCTTAGGAAAGGAGCTCGGCCCTTCCTTACACTGTAACAAGGATTTCTTCCAAGGCTTTTTCCTGGCACCGACGGTTACCGCTTCAGCGGAAAAAAGTGCGATCTTTGCGGCAAGTCTTTTTGAATCCCTGGGCTATTCCTGTCACCCTAAAGCAGATAGCCCAAGAAACGATATTATTCAGGAAATTCGTATGGGGAATGGAGAAGCTTTACTGGCTTTTTGTAGAGGAATTCAGGAAGCTTCTCCGGTGGACTCCTTTGTTCGCCCGGAACCCTGGGATATGCCGGGCTATGAGGATCCGGTGGTCATGGCTGCAGGGGCATTTATTTCCGGCTCCAGTATTGAATTATCCGCAGACGCCCCCCTAAGAGAGCCCTATTCCGTATATTTTCAGGGCGGCCTGACCTTTGCTCACGGAAAATTCGGTGTGATCAAGGCTCTGGATAATATTTTTAAGGCAGGACTTGTAAAAATTCCAAAGGAATAAATACCCAAGTAAATCTTACGAGAAATCTCAAGTGTCCCTTGTGCCACTTGTTCGGAATAAAGGCTTTACTTTTGAAAGAATAAAAATAGCCAAAGCTTAAGAAAAGTTTTTGCTCCTAAAGGGGAAAGCGTGTTAAAATAGAATCCTCTGTAGACTCCTCCGGATAGGAGGAAAATATGCATTTAACACTAAAAGAATCCGGGCAGGAATTGCCCAGAGAAAAAGCCATTCGTTTAGGTGTATCCGCTTTAACAGATGAGGAGCTTCTGGCTGTGATACTACGCACAGGAACCAGAGAAGAAAGTGTATTGGCTCTTGCGGAAAAGGTGCTTCATCTGAGTCCTGTTTATGACGGCTTAGTGGGACTTATGCAGTATAGTCTGGAGGATTTACAAGCTATTAAAGGAGTAGGGGAAACCAAGGCCATAGAGCTACAGGTCATAGGAGAGCTGGCCAAAAGAATTTGGAACCGAAAAATCCGGGAGGAAGTACAATCCTTTCGATCTCCCGGTTCCGTGCTTCAATATTTTAAGGAAGAATTACGGCATCTTTCCTATGAGGAAGTTCATGTTCTGTTTTTGGATACAAAAGCTCAACTGCTAAAGGATTTTCTTTTGTCCAAAGGTAGCTCTAATGCATCCATTCTTTCCGGAAGGGAAATCTTTATGGAGGCTCTTAGGGCTGCTTCCGTTTGTTTTATTTTGGTGCATAATCATCCCTCCGGGGATCCTCACCCCTCCAGAGAGGATGAACGGGCTACGGAAGAAATCTATAAGGCGGGAGAGTATCTGGGAATACACTTAATGGATCACATTATTATCGGAGATAATCAATATTACAGTTTTAAGGAACAGGGGAAAATATAGTGGAGCAGAAGAAAAATCAATATATTTTTATACTCTTAACGGTCTTATGCATTATGATGATCGTCTTGTCGTCTGTTAAGGATGGCTTTATGAATCCTCTTCGGAATGCTGTAGGAACCGTTTTGGTTCCTATACAGTCCGGTGTGAATTATGTAGGCTATAAGCTATATTCCCGTTGGGAAAAGCATAAAACCCTTTTGGAAGCTGAAGCGGAAAATGAGAAGCTTACGGCAAAAATCGATTTATTGACTGAAGAAAACAATATCCTAAAGCAGAATGATGAAGAATTAAAACGCCTGCGGGATTTATATTCTTTGGATCAGCAATATTTACAATATGATAAAGTAGCTGCCAGAGTCATTGCCAAGGACTCGGAAAACTGGTTCCAAGTCTTCCGTATTGATAAGGGCTCCAAGGACGGCATTATGGTAGATCAAAATGTTATGGCCAAGGGCGGCCTGGTAGGGATTGTTACGGATGTAGGCCTGAATTATGCCACCGTACGTTCCATCATTGATGATGAGTCCAGAGTTTCCTGCATGGGAATTCAGTCCAGTGACACCTGTATCGTAGCAGGAGATTTACAGCTTTTTGAAGAGGGAAGACTCAGAATTACCAATATGAAGAAAGAAGCGGTAATTCAGGATGGAGACAGAATTGTTACCTCCAATATTTCCTCAAAATTTCTACCCGGTATTTTGGTAGGCTATGCCATCGGTATAGAAGAGGATGAGAAGCGTTTAATGAAAAACGGCTATCTGATTCCTGCCGCGGATTTTACGGATTTAAGGGAAGTCTTGGTGCTTAAAGAGCGAAAAGACGATCGTTTTCAAAAGGAGAGTAAGGACCTTGCAGAATAAGAAAGTAGGAAAGGCAAGCGCAAAAAGAATCATGGCAATGTTTTACTTTGCCCTTTTGATTCTGGCATTTTTATTGCAAACCAGTGTATTTCCCCTGCTTCCCTTTTTGTCCGCAAGTCCTAATCTGCTTTTGATTCTTTGCTTTTCCTTCGGCTTTTATTATGGCTCTTTACTGGGAATGTTTTATGGACTTTGTGCCGGACTTTTGATGGATTTGTTTTATTCCGGTCCCTTTGGATTCTATTCTCTGATTTTTGTATTAATCGGTTATGGTAACGGCTATTTTCATCATTATTACTATGAAGAATACATTACCCTACCATTGTTTCTTTGTGTAGTCAGCGGTCTTATTTATCACCTATATATCTATATTTTCCGTTTTGCCGTTCGGGGAAAGGGGAATATTCCTTATTATGCCTTGCATATTGTTCTCCCCTCTATTGTATTTTCCTTTTTACTTACCGTAGTTTTATATCGTTTTTTCTTTAGTGCCAGCAAGAAATTGGAGGAAAAAGTCTTATGATGAAAGAGTTATTCGGTTTTCTAAAAGAAATGCTAAACCGTCTGTTTTCCTCCAGACTCTTTGCATTATCCATCATATTTTTCCTTTTATTTTCCGTTTTAACGTTGCATCTTTTTCGTCTGCAGATTTTGCATGGAAATGATTATTTACAGGAATACCAAAAAAACACTAAACAGGATTTGGTGATTCCCGGAACCAGAGGAAATATTTACGATAAAGACGGAAAGCTTTTGGCTTACAATGAATTACAATACAATATAACGATTGCGGAAACCGGAAGCTTTTCCGGAACCAGTGCCGGAATCAATAAAAGAAATTTAATGTTAAAAAAGCTGGCGGAAATTATTGAAAAGTATCAATATCCCGTCAAGAGCCAGTTTAAAGTACAAAAACAGGAAGACGGAAGCTTTGTCTTTACTACCACAAGCGATCAGGATAAGCAACGCCTCATTGCCAATGTTTTTCGAAAAACGCCGGAGAAGTTAAGTGAAAAGGAGGCTAACAGTACCGCTGAGCAATGCTTCTTGCAGGCAAAAAAATTATACAACTTTACAAAGCTGCAGGATGAGAACGGAAAACCCATCACATTATCGGATGAAACCGCTTTGGATATGATCGGTATTATTTATACCCTAAGGCTGACCTCCTATCAGCGTTATATGAGCACCACTATTGTAGATAATGTTTCCCGGGAATGTATGGCGGAGATTCTGGAATCCAAGTATGATCTCCCCGGCGTGGATATTGAAAATGTCTCTGTTCGAAAATACAATTATGCCCCTTACCTTTCCCATATCGTAGGATATACCGGCCAGGTACAGGAAAGTCAGCTTGCGGATTTACAAAAGCAGGACAGCTCCTATGCGGTAAATGATGTGGTGGGCGTTTGGGGACTGGAAAAGAGTGAGGATCTTGTCTTAAAAGGGAAAAAAGGATACAAGGAAATGTATCTGAACAACGTGGGAAGTATTATGGAGGTTATCTCCGAGGAAAAACCCGGAGCAGGTAATGATATTTATACCACCATTTCCGCTAACGATCAGATTTACATATACCATCTTTTAGAGCAGGAATTGGCAGGAATCTTAGCCTCCAAGATTACGGAACAGAATGAGCTGGACCAAAGTGCCTTAAAGCAGTCCCAGCTGATGATTCCCGTAAAGGACGCTTATTACCAGCTCATTAATAACAATGTCCTGAATAAAGAGCATTTTACCGCAGAGGATGCCGGAGATGCAGAAAAGCAGATCGGGGCTCTATTTCAAGAAAATAAAGAAGCCGTGCTTTCTCAAGTGGAAGCTGTCCTTATGCAGGATAGCGGCGGAGAATTATCCGCTCTTCCCCAGGAAATGCAGGGCTACATGGTATATATCTACGATTACCTATTAGGAAAAGAAGGCGGAATCGTAAATCCGGAGGACTCCCGATTTAAATCCTCCCAGGCTCTTGCCTCCTGGAAAAGCGACAGTATATCCCTTCATGATTTTATCAAAAAAGGAATAGAAGAGGGGTGGATTGATACGACCAAGCTGAACTTATCGGAGGAGTATTCGGACAGTGCGCAGATTTACCAGCTCTTTGTTAATAAAATCATGAGTTTTTTACGAGAGGATTCCGGATTTGAAAAGCTGCTATACAAGTACGCTATCGCAAATCAAAAAATCAGAGGCAATCTTCTTTTGATGGCTCTTTTTGAACAAAATGTATTGCCCCAGGATGCCGCTTCCTATGATGCTTTAGCCCGGGGAGACAGTCATTTTGCCTATACCTTTCTGATTGATAAAATCAGAAAGCTGCAACTTACTCCCGCACAGTTCGCTCTGGATCCCTGTAACGGTTCCGTGGTAGTGACGGATGTAAAGACCGGAAAGGTTCGGGCATTGGTCAGCTACCCGGGATTTGACAACAATCGCATTAACGATGCCGCTTATTTAAAAAAATGTAATGAAGACTTATCCTTACCGCTGCTTAACGGTGCAACCCAAACCCAGTTGGCTCCCGGTTCCTCCTTTAAGCCCATTAGCTCCATTGCTTCTTTGGAAGAAAAGGTATTGGATTTAAGCACTGTCATTGACTGTACAGGTAAGTATGAGGAAGTTACACCTAATATTCGTTGCTGGATTTGGCCTTCCCGCCACGGAAATGAAACCTTGGTGGATGGTATCAAAAATTCCTGTAACTATTTCTTTGCGGATTTAGGACATCGTTTGGCAACGGATGCAGAGGGAAATTACAATGCGGAACTGGGAATGGAAAGAATCCGGAAATATGCGAGTGACTTTGGCTTAAATGAAAAATCCGGCATTGAACTGGATGAGGCAGAACCCAGAATTTCTGACTATGATCCGGAACGTTCCGCCATGGGACAGGGAAACCACGCCTTTAATACGGCACAGCTGGCAAAATACATTACTGCTGTTGCCAATGGAGGAAATCTTTACAATCTTTCCATTGTGGATAAAATTGCAGACCCGAAGGGAAAGACGGTGGAAGAGGTGGGTGCATCTCTTTTGAGACATTTGGATTATGCAGACAGCACCTGGAATGCGGTACATGAAGGTCTTCGGAAGGTGATTACCGAAGGTGTGGCCAAGAATGTATTCTTAGGACAAACTATTACCGTTGCCGGTAAAACCGGAACTGCACAGGAAAGAGAGGATAGGGGTAATCATGCGGTATTCGTCTCCTACGCCCCTTATGAAGATCCGCAAATCTCCGTTACGGTAAATATTCCCTATGGATATTCCTCCGGTAATGCAGCCAGCCTGGCCAATATGGTTTATGACTATTGCTTTGGAAAGCTTAGTATGGATACCATTTTGCAAAGAGATGCCAGCTCCATTTTGTCGGTTAATGTCAGTGACTAAGAGAAAGAGATGATATGAAGTGGAAATTAGATTATGACTTTAAGCAATATGATTTTCGGCTTGTCCTATACATGATTGCCTTAAATACCATCGGAATCTTTATCGTCCGCTCCGCAACATCGGCGGAAAGCTTTAAAGATCCCCTTGTAGTACGACAGATTCTCGGCTCCTTTGTAGGATTGGCCATGTGTGTGGGCATCTCTTTAATTGATTACCGGAAGATTTGTAAATGGTCCCCATGGATTTATATACTCTCCGTAGTGATTTTGGCCGGTGTTAAAATCTACGGTACAGCTTCCGGACACGGTGCTACCAGATGGATTACTGTCCCTATTTTGGGAAAGGTGCAGCCCTCGGAGTTCGTAAAGGTAGGATTAATTCTATTCTTTGCGGATTATCTGCAAAAACTGAAGGAGGATATCAATCACCCTCATGCCTTATTAATGGAAGCACTTTACTTTTCCATTCCCGTAGGGCTTGTCATGATTCAGCCGAATCTATCCACAACCATTATTATGACGGTCATCGTTGCCGCTATGACCTTTGCCTCCCCCTTGAAATTAAAATGGATTTTTGCCTTTTTAGGAGTGGTAGTGGTAGTTTTGGGACTTCTTTTCTACCTTTTTTCCTCAGGGCTCTATGATAAGATTCCCATTTTACAGGGCTATCAGGTACAAAGAATTTTGACCTTTTTAAATCCTTCAGAAAACAGCAATGATTATTACCAACAAATGTGGTCCATTATGGCCATCGGCTCCGGAATGTTTAACGGAAAGGGACTTTTTAATAATTCCATCTTCTCCGTGAAAAACGGAAACTTTCTGGTTGAGGAGGATAATGACTTCATTTTCGCGGTAATCGGAGAAGAATTAGGCTTTCGGGGATCTTTAATAATTATTATAATCTTCTTGTTGATTATCTTAGAATGTCTTATAATAGCCTATAGAGCAAAAACCTTAAGTGGTCGGCTAATATGTGTAGGCGTTATGGCCTGGATCGGATTTCAGACCTATACAAATATCGCGGTGGCAACCGGACTGTTTCCGAATACCGGAATTACACTTCCCTTTTTTTCGCGAGGCGTTAGTTCCCTGCTGTCCGTATACTTTGGTTTCGGAATTGTCTTAAATGTTGCTTTACAAAGGAAGACGTAGGAGGGTAGAGATGAAGGTAGGTTTAATTGCGCATGATTCCAAGAAGAAGCTCATGCAAAATTTCTGTATTGCTTACAGAGGTATCCTGACTAGACATGAATTATATGCAACCGGAACTACAGGCACTTTGGTAGAGGAAGTTACCAATCTGAAAATCCATAAGTTTCTCCCGGGAGAAACCGGAGGAGCCAGACAACTGGCATCTCAGATCGAACAGGGAAATTTGGATATGGTAATTTTCTTAAGAGATCCCTCTCCGGTAAGGGATACGGAACCGGAAGTAAATTCCGTAGTCAGATTATGCGATATTTACAATATTCCTATTGCCACAAATCTGGCAACAGGAGAATTATTAATTCACGCTCTGGAACGTGGTGAGTTAGAGTGGAGGAATATTGGCTAGAAGAAAGGCTTTGAGTACTTTTTCAAGAAGGAAAAAAGCCTTTCTTTTGCTGTGTATTTTTCCCCTTTGCCTTAGCTCCTGTAAACCGAAGCTGGAAAAGGCCTTTCAGGAAGAACAAAGTATACAAAGATTATCTTCCATTACCGTGGAAGAGGATATTCAGAACAGCACCAAAAGCTTTGCCAAGGATTTGGCTATTCCTTCAGATACAAGCGCGCAAATCCAGGATATGGACGCGGAATATTTTCTTTTGGTGGAAGAAGACGGTAAGGAAGGAGATCGGGCTATCTCCTTTAATCATCCCTATGAAAGAACCTATCCCGCCAGCATCACCAAATTAATGACCGCTCTTGTATGTGTATCTTCCGTGGAGGATTTAGATCAGGAATTTGTGGTCTCCGGCGCCTCCGTAATCAAAGAGGCAGGTTCGTCCACTGCATTTTTACAGGTTGGAGAGAGTCTTAGCATTAGAAATCTCTTGTACGGTATGCTTCTCCCCTCCGGAAATGATGCGGCTGTTGCTGTGGCGGAGGCTACAGCAGGTTCTGTTTCCGCCTTTGTAGATAAGATGAATGAGAAGGCTTTAGCATTAGGTTGCCTGTCCAGCCATTTTACCAATCCCCACGGTTTGCCGGATGACAATCATTATACTTCTCCCTATGACATCTATCTCATTTTAAAAGAATGCATGAAATATGACAGCTTACGGGAAATTCTTGCCACAAAAGAAATTCAGGTGCAATACAAGGATAAAAACGGTATTTCCAAGTCCCAGGTATGGAAGGCAACGAATTTATACTCTACCGGAGAGAAGGAGCTTCCCGACGGTTTGGAAATCTTGGCGGCAAAAACGGGAACCACCAAAAAAGCAGGCTATTGCTTAGCCTTAAGTGTGGATAAAGCTTCCAATTCTATCCCCTATTATTCTGTTGTAATGAAGGGTACAAATAAAGAGAATCTTTATGAGAATATGACAAACTTACTTGATAAGATTTCATGAATAGTCTATACTTTTTATAAAAAGCAGGGCATTGTAGCATGGGCTACCGTTTCTTGTTCAGAATTAAAGGAGGAATGCATATGGTTCAGTTCATTGTAGGACAAAGAGGAAAAGGAAAGACAAAACAGCTCATTGATCGGGCGAACAAAGCTGTTGCGGAAGCAAAGGGAACGGTGGATTTTTTGGATCGCTCCTCTCAGCATATGTATGAGCTTAACAACAAGGTGCGTTTGATTAATGTCAATGAATTCCAGTTAGAGTCGGAGGATGAGTTTGTCGGCTTTATCAGCGGAATTATTTCTCAGGATCATGATTTGGAATATTTGATTTTAGATAGCTTTTTAAAGCTGGCCAGTCTGGAAGGAAAGCCTATCGGAGACTGTGTACGTAAATTGGATGCTTTGTCCGAAAAATACAAGATCAACATCATCAGCAGTTTGTCCATGGACAAAGAAGATGTTCCACTTGAATTAAGAGACCATATTGCGATTGCACTGTAACTATGCCAAGTTCAAGAAAGAGCAAAAAGAATAGCATGTGGAATATAGAGGGAATAATCTTTGTGATTATTGCTCTCTATATTCTTTTTAGTGTATTTTCCTATAGCAGAAGACAAAGCCTTCGTTTTTATGAGGTGGGAGAGGGTAGCCTGGTCAGAGAAAAACAATATACCGGCTTGATTCTTCGGGAGGAAAAAAGCTATTCCGCCAAAGAATCCGGTTATGTGCATTTTTCCGTAGCGGACGGAAGAAGAGTCAGTAAAGGAGGAGAGCTGTACTTTATTGACGAAACCGGTAATCTGGAAAAGTATTTACAGGAACATCCTGAGCTTTTAGGGGAATTTACGCAGCAACAGATAGAGGACATTCGCCTTCGTCTTCAGGACTTTGCAGGCAGCTTCCAAAACAATCAGTTTACCGGCCTTTATAGCCTTCAGGGAAGTCTTCAAAACACCCTCCTTTTTAATACGGAAGAGGGAGAAAATACGGTACAAAAGGCTCTTTCCCAGTTAGGAATTTCCTATACCGTAATGAATGCCGAGGACGCGGGTATTGTCTCTTATACCATTGACGGTTATGAGGACTTTCAAAAAGAAAAACTCACGTCGGAAATTCTGCAAAATGCCCAGAGTTCCGTTAATTATGCGCAAAATGGCGTTCGTGTAGAAGCCGGTAATCCTCTTTATAAAATTATTACTTCCTCCCAGTGGGAAATATTATTTCCTTTGGATGAGGGAGACGCCAAGAAGATGGAGAATACCACTACGGTAAATATACATTTTCCCGTAAATTCCATGGATTTACAGGGAAACTTCTCTTTGTATAGAGGTGAAGACGGCAAAATCTACGGCGATATTAAGCTGGACGATTATTTGGACTACTTTCTGGATTCCCGCTTTGTGACCTTCTCCATGCAGGAAAAGGAAGAAAGCGGATTAAAGATTCCGGTTTCTTCTGTAGTCAATAAAGACTTTTATATTGTCCCAAAGGAATTTTTAAGGCAGGGACCGGATAAGAGTAGCGGCTTTTATCGTCAAAAGTCCGACGGCAGTAGAGAATTTCTTCCTACCGACATTTATATGACGGACGATCAATATTGTTATTTGAAAATTGAAACCAATCCCTCGGCACAGGATATCCAAAGCGGAAATGTTCTGGTAAAGGAGTCGGGAAATGCTTCCTTTGTGGTTGGACCGAGGAAAGCACTGGAAGGTGTCTATGATATTAATCGAGGCTACGCAATTTTCCATCCTATTCAGGTGATAGAAAAAAATGATGATTATCTGATAGTAGATTCCCACAGTAAGAACGGCATTTCCGTTTATGACCATATTGTTTTACAGGGAAATATGGTCACGGACGGGCAGATTATCTATTGATCATGTGCTTTTATCCGGGAACTGTATTAGTCTTAAAATATTCAGGAAAATTGATATTTTTTAAGCTTGACAATATCTTAAAATTGAGTAAAATAATCTTGTTTAATTAGACCAAATTGGGAGATCGATATGAGCTTTTTTAGCAATTTAATGAAGAAAATGAATTTGGATCGTGAAGACGAGTACGATGACTTAGATCAGGATTATGATTTTGAGGACGAGTACGAGGAAGAAGAGGAAGCAGCACCAAAGAGAAGCTCTTTCTTCTCCAGAAGAGAAGAGGAAGAGTCTGCTGAACCGAAGATTCGATTGTTTGGTAAGTCCAAAGAAAAGGTAGAGCCAAAATCAGCCAGTATGCAGGTTGTTATGATGAAGCCCAGCTCTTTGGGAGATGCAATCAACGTCAGTGATTATCTTTTGGATGGCACCTCTGTTTTATTGAATATGGAAGGCCTTCATACTGAAATTGCTCAGCGAATTATTGATATTGTTTCCGGAACAGTATATGCCATTGGCGGAGATATCAAGAAGATTTCCACTTATATTTTCATCGCTGGCCCAGAGGATGTGGAATTATCCGGTGACTTTGCAGGAAGTGTATTCTCCTCTAACGCAGAGTATAACGGCATTCATCTGAATATGTAATCTCGTTTATTAAGGCATATCCTATGGGGTATGCCTTTTTTTGTCTTTCCGAAAATTCTGCAAAGCTCGGAAAGCTTTAATATTCTTATTTGTTTTTAAGTAATAGATTAAGGGGAAGAATTGGCATGAGAAAGTTAGACATTTATCAGGAAGATTCATTAATCTACAGTATCTTTTTAGAAAAGGATTTTTCGGCATTACCGGAGCGTTTAAACTCTGTATCTTCCAAAAAGAAAAAAGCGCTGATTGTTACCGACGACCAGGTTGCCAAGCTTTTTTTGGAGGATTTACAAAATACCATACAGGACTCTTTTTCCGCTATAAGCGTATGCGTTCTTCCGGCAGGAGAAGAGTATAAAGATTTGGAGCATATTCAAAAAATCTACCAGGCTGCTTTGGATATGGAATTGGAAAGAAAAGACATGATGATTGCCCTGGGTGGCGGTGTTGTGGGCGATATGACCGGCTTCGCCTCTGCAAGCTATCTCCGGGGAGTTGATTTTATTCAGATTCCTACTACGCTTTTAGCCCAGGTGGATTCTTCCATTGGCGGAAAAACCGGAGTGGATTTTTATCATTATAAGAATTTAATCGGTGCCTTTCATATGCCTAAGCTTGTGTATTCCTCCATGCATTGTCTTTTATCTTTACCGAAGGTACAGTATGCCTCCGGTATGGGAGAAATCATTAAGCACGCTTTAATTCATAACGAAAAATATCTGCCTTACCTCCTGGAGCATAAAGAAGCTTTGCAGGAGAGGAATCCTGAAATTCTCTTGGAGACGATTTATCAAAGTAATCGTATCAAGAAATATTTTGTAGAAAAAGATCCCTATGAGCATGGGGACAGAAAGTTTTTAAACTTCGGACACAGCTTAGGACATGCCATTGAAAAGGTTGCGGATTTTTCCTATAGTCATGGGCAATGTGTGGCCTTTGGAAGCCTGATGGCGTTATCCCTTTGCAAAAATATTGCTAAAGAAGATATTTTAAAGGTACAGGAGCTGATGGAAGATATGGGCTTGGAAACCCATTGCAAGGCTTTAAAGCATGAAGATATTTTTGAAGCCTTATCCAAGGATAAAAAACAAAAAAATCAGCATCTCCAATTTGTTTTGCTCCATCATCTTTGTAGCCCTTATATTGAAGAGGACATCAGCAAAGAACGCATTGAAGAGGTATTGAAACAGTATATGAGAAGTGAGGAAGTATGAGTAAAAAAGGAACAGCATGGATCGTTTTCTTCCTGTGCAGTGCCCTGTTGATTTTTCTGGATCAGTGGACTAAGGCATTGGCAGTGGAATATTTAAAAAGCGGAAAAGAAATACAATTGATTCCCAACATTCTCTCCTTACTCTATGTGGAAAATGCAGGAGCGGCCTTCGGTATCCTACATGGACAACAAATCATTTTCCTGCTCATTACAATCTTTGTGCTGGCGGGAGTCCTGATTATTTTTCACAAAACGCCGATAAAGAAAAGGTATCTGCCTTTTCTTTTTTCCCTTCTCTTGGTTTTTTCCGGAGCTATCGGAAATTGTATCGATCGGCAAAGACAAGCCTATGTAGTGGATTTTATTTATTTTCGCCCCATTGATTTTCCCGTCTTCAATCTTGCAGACATCTATGTAACCGGAGCTTGCTTTTTCCTTCTGTTTTTATTCTTCTTTTACTATAAAGAAGAGGAATTTGCCTTCTTAAAGGAGAAGAAATGATTTGGGAAGTAGCAAAGGAAGAAGAAGGACAACGTCTGGATAAATATTTGTCTGAACAGAAAGATCATGATTTCAGTCGTTCCTATCTGGGAAAATGTATTCAGGAGGGCTGTGTTTCTGTCAACGGAGAAAAAGCCAAGGCTTCCCTAAAGGTGAAGGCGGGAGACCGTATAGACTTTGCTATTCCTGAACAAAAGGATCCGGAGGTCCTTCCGGAATCCATTCCTTTGGATATCGTTTACGAAGACGATGATCTTTTGGTGGTTAATAAAGAAAGAGGAATGGTGGTCCATCCAGCAGCGGGACATTACAGCGGTACATTGGTGAATGCCGTATTAGCCCATGCAGGAGCTTCTCTTTCCTCCATTAATGGAGTGAATCGTCCCGGAATCGTCCATCGTATTGATAAGGATACCACAGGTCTTCTTTTAATCTGTAAAAATGACTTAAGCCATCAAAGTCTTGCGAAGCAATTAGAAGAGCATAGTATCACAAGACGCTATCATGCCTTGGTTTTTGGAAAAATCAAAGAGGAAGAAGGCACCATATCCGCGCCTATAGGTCGGGATGAAAAAGATAGAAAAAAACAAGCCATATCCTACAAGCACGGTAAGGAGGCGGTAACCCATTATAAGGTTTTGGAACGATTTTCCGACTCCACTCTGGTGGAGTGCCGTTTGGAAACAGGTCGTACCCATCAGATCCGTGTGCACATGAAGAGCATTGGCCACCCCCTTCTGGGCGATCCGGTATACGGACTGAAAAACAGAAAGGATGGGATTTCCGGACAGGCCTTACATGCCATGATACTGGGGTTCCAACATCCCAGGACCGGGGAGTATATGGAATTTTCCGCTCCCTATCCTGCGGATTTTCAAGCCTTATTGGAAAAGCTTAGAAAAAAAGGATAGTGAGAAAATGTTAAAAGAGTATTTCGAAAAAAGATAGAAGGATTTGCAAAGTTTTTGATACTTTAAAGTAGCTACGAAAAGTAGTAAGGGATAAGTATCTTTATAAGTATATTTACGAGTAAAGTAAAAACTTCAATTTAGTTAATAGAGTAGGGGAAAACACTTGTCAAAGAGTAGAAAGAAAAAAGGAAAATGGAAACCGGCTATAGAAAAAGCTAAGTTATTTTTGAAGAGCAAGAAGAAGGAAAGTTTTTTGCTCTTCTTTCTTTCTTTGTTTATGATTTTATGCCTGTCCATCGTATATGCCCAAAAAATGCATGACAGGCAAAATGCTTTAAACAAGAGTAGTGACAGCCTTCTAAAAACCAGCAGTAGTGTGACGGAAAAGGGGAAATGGACCAATACCCTCCATACGGATCGTAAGGAGGATGAATTTTTAAATCCTCGCCCCTTTATTGATCGGTACAATCTTGTGGATATCCGTCAGGACGGAAATCCCCTGGACTCTGTTGGAGGAAGAATTTATCAGGAACTGATGGAAAGGGAAAGTGCTGATCTTGCCAAGATTTATGATAGTACGGGAGACACCCCGGAGCATACCGCAAAGCTTTTGGGACTGAAGCGTTCCGCTATTCTGGGAAGATACAATCCCCAGGCATCCGGCCAATCACCGGATCAAAAAAACAGCTGGGCCATCCCTTATTTTAAAAATATCCATTATCGATATTACAACGGAGACGGAAAGGAAATTCAGGATTCCAGTAATGTAAAGGATATTTTGGCTATGGCCAGTGTGTATACCTATCAGCATAATTATCTGGATGAAGAGCGTTTTCGTGCCATTGTTAATGAGCTATATACAAAATCTCATTCCTATAGTTTAAGCATCGGTCCGGTCTATTATGACCAGGGCTGTATTCATAAGGATGCTAAAGAGGAAATGCTGGCGGAGGAGGCAGCCAATACCGCCGCTCCCGTAGGCGGGGAAACAAAAGCAAGCGAAGAAAGCAGGGCGGAAAGTGCTTCCGAAAAGTCCTCCGAAACAGCGACTGACAGCAAAGCAAATCAGAACACAAACGCTACAAAGGAGAATAAACAGGCACAGGAAAGTAAACAAGCACAGGAAAGTAAGCAAACGCAGGAAACAAAGTCAAATCAGGAGAACAGCCAAAGGAGCTCTGCCGGAGAAGGGGGAGAGAGTAACTCCGAATCCAAAGCACAGCCGGAGCAGACGGAAAAGTCTAGTGAAAATAGGGAGAACAGCGCTTCCCAAAATGCAGAACTGAGTGCCTCAAATCTGCCGAAGGAAAGTAAAGTTCCAAAGGAAACAACAGGAACAAAGGCAGAGCAGAAAGCAAACAGTATTCAAGAGCAGAAAAAGTTACCCAAAAATTATTGTCCCGGACACGTGGATTTAACCATTAAAATCACTGTAGTCGGTTTCGATGATGAAAACGGACTGAGAAATATTCAACTGGATTCTATTAAGGATTTGGAGGAACAGGATCAAAAGCCGGGAAGCCGTTGGCATGGCTGGGATGACTATACCATTGCTGCCGTAAAGCGTTTGAAGGAACAGGACTGGTTTAAAGACTACGGTCTCAGTATCTCTTCCGTTGAAAAGAAGTCTCCTCTTACGGAGGAGGAAATATCCGCGTATATGAAAGATTTGCCGGAGGATCTTAGCGAGGAAAGAAAGGCTTTGATTCATTTTGCCTTATCATCGGTGGGAAAGGTTCCCTATTTTTACGGAGGGAAAGCTGGAGTAAAGGGCTTGGAAGGAAACCACTTTGGAGCCACCATTTCTTCTTCGGACTATAAAGGAAGAAATCGAAAGGGCTTGGATTGCTCCGGCTTTGTACAATGGGCTTACTGGTCCAGTGTGGACAGAAGCTTGGATTTTGCTTCCAGCACCCAGGAATTAATCGGAAAAGGTCAGAAAATCAAACGGAGTGAATTAAAAGCGGGTGATTTGATTATCCAACCCAGCGGAGAAAGCCATGTTGTGGTCTTTATTAAGTGGACAAAGGACGGAAAGATGCTGGCAGTCCATGAAAACGGTACAGCCGGAAATATTTCCGTAGATGAAGTACAGGCAAATTATCCTTATTATCGCAGTATTTTGCCATAAAAAGCTTGACGAAGAAGGCAGTTTACTGTAAAGTAACCTAGATGCCGCCTAGCGAGGTTTAAGAAGCATGTCTCACCACAGCTAGCGAGTAAATTTTTATAGGAGGATTCCTAATGTACGCAGTAATTGTAAGTGGCGGAAAGCAGTACAAAGTCAGTGAAGGCGATGTAATCCGTGTGGAGAAGTTGGAAGTAGAAGAGGGAGCAAAGATTACTTTTGATCAGGTTCTTCTTCTCAATGACGGTTCTTTGAAGATTGGTACACCAACAGTTGCCAATGCAAAGGTTAGCGGAACTGTTCTTCAGAATGGTAAGGGTAAGAAGGTTATCGTTTACCGTTACAAGAGAAAGTCCGGTTACCACAAGAAGAATGGTCACAGACAGCTTTTTACAGAAGTAAAAATTGACAAGATTGGTTAATTTTTAGGAAAGGATAGGTATATTACATGGCTCATCATAAGGGTATGGGCTCTACCAAAAACGGTAGAGATTCCGAGTCGAAAAGACTTGGTCAAAAGAGAGCAGATGGTCAGTTCGTTAAGGCTGGAAACATTCTGTACAAGCAGAACGGAACCAGAATTCATCCAGGTCTGAATGTAGGCTTGGGAAATGATTTCACCTTATTTGCAAAGGTGGACGGAGTCGTTAAATTTGGCCGTCTAGGAAGAGATCGTAAGCAAGTATCTGTACTTCCAAAGGCATAAGGAAACATTAACCCCATGCTGGTTATCCGGCGTGGGGTTTTCCTATAGTAAAGGAAAATATTTTTGCAGGAAATCGTCCTGCTTCTTTTTAGAAAAAGGAGTATTCATGTTTGCAGATATTGCAAAAATTTATGTTAAAAGCGGAAAAGGTGGCAACGGCCATGTATCCTTTCGTAGAGAGTTGTTTGTTCCTGCAGGAGGCCCGGACGGTGGAGACGGCGGAAAGGGCGGAGACATTATTGTAGAAGTGGACAAGGGGCTGAACAGCCTGGAACCCTTCCGTCATAAAACAAAATATGCCGCAGAACCCGGACAGGAGGGAGACGGCAGAAAGATGCATGGAAAGAACGGTAAGGATCTGATCTTAAAGGTTCCGGAGGGAACGCTTTTAAAGG
>CALIEL010000054.1 GCA_938022235.1 Oribacterium parvum | reverse complement strand
GACTCCTCCATTTACGGCTCTTTGGTTTATATGGGACAGCCCTGGTCTATGCGGCACGTCCTGATTGACAAGCAGGGAAACTTCGGTTCCGAGGACGGAGACAGCCCTGCGGCGATGCGTTATACCGAGGCTAAGATGTCCAGATTAGCCGGAGAAATGCTGGCGGGAATCAATAAGAATACCGTGGATTTCATGCCGAACTTCTCCAACGAATATGAGGAGCCGGTGGTTCTTCCTTCCCGTTTTCCCAATCTTTTGGTAAATGGTGCCACAGGTATTGCAGTAGGTATGTCCACCAATATCCCTCCCCATAACCTGAGAGAAGTGATTAAAGGTGTGGATTGCATTATTGACAATAAAATTGCGGGAAGAAAGACGGAAATAGAAGAACTTCTTCCCATTATTCAGGGACCGGATTTTCCTACAGGGGCGACGATTTTAGGAAAAAGAGGA
The DNA here is from genome assembly GCA_938022235.1 of Oribacterium parvum. Classification (GTDB taxonomy): domain Bacteria; phylum Bacillota; class Clostridia; order Lachnospirales; family Lachnospiraceae; genus Oribacterium; species Oribacterium parvum_A. Next base: position 2,546 of record CALIEL010000054.1, on the reverse strand, counting down.
ATTGAAGAAGCTTACAGAACCGGAAGAGGAAAGATTAAGATGCGGGCGATTTGCGAGATTGAGCCCATGCACAACGGCAAAAATCGCATTTTGGTAAAGGAGCTTCCCTATCTAGTATACCGTTCCCGCGTCATCGAAAAGATTGCAGAGCTTGTAAAAGATAAAAGAATTGACGGTATCACCTATATCCATGATGCGGCAGGAAAGAATTCCAAAGCAAAAATTGCCATTGAGTGCAGAAAAGACGTGAATCCCCATGTAATTCTGAACCAGCTGTATAAGCACACCCAGTTACAGGAAACCTTCGGTGTGATTATGCTTTGTATCGTTCGAGGGGAGCCGAAGATTTTAAATCTTCTGGAAATTTTGGAAGAATTTTTGGCACATCAGATTCAGGTGGTCACCAGAAGAACGCAGTACGATTTACAAAAATGTGAGGACAGAGCCCATATCTTAGAAGGATTATTAAAGGCTCTTGACCATATTGATGAGATTGTTGCCATTATCCGTGCCGCAAAAAATGTAGAAGAGGCTAAGCAAAACTTGATTACCCGCTTTGCCTTCACCGAAGTGCAGGCCCAGGCTATCGTAGATATGCGTTTGCGTGCTCTCACCGGTTTGGAAAGAGAACGTCTGGAAAACGAGTACCAGGATTTACTGGCAAAGATTGCCTACTATAAGGAAATTCTGGGAGATGAGAGAAGGCTTCTTGCGGTAATTAAGGAAGAGTTGGATGTTATTGCAGATAAGTACGGAGAGGATAGAAAAACCTCCTTTAGCTATGATGATATCCTGGATGCGGAGGATTTAATTGCCGACGATGATGTGGTGATTACTTCCACAAGCCTTGGGTATATCAAGAGGATGTCTCCGGAAAATTTCCGTCAACAAAACCGTGGCGGAAAGGGTATTAAGGGAATGCAGACCATAGAGAAGGACTATATTGAAGACCTCTTTATGACCACAAACCATCATTACATTATGTTCTTTACCAATATGGGAAGAGTTTTCCGTATTAAGGGCTATGAGATTCCGGAAGCCAGCAGAACCGCAAGAGGTACGGCTTTAGTGAATCTTCTTCCCTTGCAGGAGGGAGAAAAGGTTAATGCCAGCCTCTGCCTGAGAGATCCGAAGGATGAGCAGGACTTAATCCTCACCACTAAGTCCGGAATGGTGAAAAAGACCGCCCTTTCCGAATATGCCAATGTACGAAGAAACGGCTTAATTGCCATTAGTTTGAAGGAAGACGACCAGTTAATAGAAGCCAAGCTTCTTTCCAAGGATGAAAATATTATTCTGGTGACCAAGAAGGGAATGGCTATTCAGTTCAATGAGAAGGATGTGCGTAGAACCGGACGTTCCTCCATGGGTGTAATCGGTATCCGACTGAATGATGGAGATGAAGTAATCGGTATGCAGGAATCTTCTCAGGGAGAAAATATGCTGGTAGTTTCTGAAAAGGGTTACGGCAAGCTTACGGAGAAATCCGCCTTTAAGGCACAAAACCGTGGCGGAAAGGGAATGCGCTGCTATAAGATTACGGAAAAAACCGGAGATCTGGTAGGCTTTAAGCTTTGTGACCAGGATAGAGAAATTCTCTTGATTACTACAGAGGGAATTATGATTCGGATGAGTCTGGAAAATATCAGCATCATCGGAAGAAATGCCTCCGGCGTTAAGCTTATGAACCTTGATAAGGACGGGGATACCACTATAGCTTCCGTTGCCAAGGTAAGAGAAAGTGAAGGCGATGGAGAAGAAGAATCGGGAACGGAGCCGGGAGAGGCTGCGGATGCAGAAGAGCAGGAATAAAAAGCCGATTCCTAAAAAATATTCATTAGCTACAAAAATCCATTCCGGAGAGAAATCACCGGAGTGGATTTTTTTTAATAATGGAAAAAAGAAAATCTAAAAGAAAAAAACAAAAGGGAAAGAACAAAAAGGTAAAGAATAAAGGAAGTAAAGGTCTGAAAAAGAAAAACAAAATCAAAAACTAATAAGAAAATCAGAAAATAAGAAATAAAACTATAAGTCCTATAGGGCTAAAAAAATTATAAATTTTTCTTGACAGTAAATGGGGAATTTGCTACTCTAATTAGGCACCTAAGAACCAAATGTTCGGTACGAAAGAAGAAATTCAAAAGTATAGGTGAATCCCTTTTGGCAGGGATAAACGAGGAGTAATACTCAAGAGGCCGAAGAGGCGCCCCTGCTAAGGGTGTAGGTCGGGCAACCGGCGCGAGGGTTCAAATCCCTCTTACTCCGTTTTCCGAATATTTTTTTCGGAAAGTGCTTGACAAAGTTAAACACTTTGTTATAATAGTATGGCTGTCTCGAAAGAGAACAGTAAAGTCTGAAGAGAAAATAAAAAAATTAAGAGGAAACGATTAAGAATTTATAGTCTCAACAGAAAACTGAACCTTGAAAATCAAAGATCGAATAATACACAGACCCTGAAGATTCTTGAAAAGAAGTTCTTCTAAGAAGAACGAAAAGCCGGAGTTCCGGCAGAGAAAATTCAGAAGCACAGAAATGTGCAGCGAAAA
>CALIEL010000053.1 GCA_938022235.1 Oribacterium parvum | reverse complement strand
AGAAATATGGCAGTGGTTTTAAGCCCGAAAAAGTAAATTCACAGGAGGCAAATATGGCAAAGTTAAAGCTAAAAACGAAGAGAGCAGCAGCAAAGCGTTTCAAGCTCACAGGTACAGGAAAGTTAGTTAGAAACAAGGCAAACAAATCTCACATCCTTACCAAGAAGACCACAAAGAGAAAGAGAACTCTGAGAAAAGACACTGTGGTTGACCACACTAACGAGAAGGTAATGAAGAAGATTCTTCCTTATCTGTAATAGGCTAAGGGAATGATAGTAGGATAAGATGAGAATTAAAGGCGGAGTAAACGCAAAGAAGAAACACAATCGAGTTTTAAAGTTAGCGAAGGGATATAGAGGCGCCAGATCCAAGCAGTACAGAGTAGCTAAGCAGAGCGTTATGCGTGCTCTTACCGAGTCCTACAAGGGACGTAAGGAGAGAAAGAGACAGTTCAGACAGCTCTGGATTGCCAGAATCAATGCAGCTGCAAGATTAAACGGTCTTTCTTACTCCAAGCTGATGTTCGGATTAAAGTCCGCAGGCATCGACATGAACAGAAAGATGTTATCCGAAGTAGCTATTGCAGATCCGGATGGATTCAAGGCACTTTGCGATGCAGCTAAGGTTAAGTTAGCTTAAGAATATCGGCTTATCGCCGGTGAAATAGATACCGTTTCCACGTGGGAAGTAGCCCCTGTGGGAGCGGTATTTTTTGTCTTATAGAACAAAGCATGGACTTTTAGAGCAAAAAATTTGAGGAAAACGGTGCTATTTCATTCAAGCCAATAGAGCATTACGAAAGTCGATATATTCTTGCTAAAGTTTATATATTATCAAAGCCAATAAATCCCTTTTATTTATAAGATATTAAAATGCTCCTCTCCTTGTACTTATTTACAGAAATGCTATACTGCAATAGTTGCTATTTAGTAGACTTGAAGGAGTAGAACAAATGAAAAAAAATCTTATGAAATTGGTACTTTGCGGTTCCATGTTGTCCGTATTGGCAGCTTGCGGAAACAAAACGGCGGACACTAAGGCAAGCACAGCACAGGAGAGTGTAAAGGAAAGCGAGAAGCAGAGCGAAAAAGCTACAGAGGCTGCTTCCGAGAAGGCGGAGGAGAAGAAGGAAGAGGCGAAGGATTTAGCGGAAGTAAAGACCGAAACCGTCTATGTTGGTCCTGAGTACGTGAAGGAGCTTATGGATTCCGGAGAGGATGTTGTTGTTTTGGAAGCAGCCTGGGGAAAGGTAGAGCAGGATGAGGCTTATAACAAGGCACATATTCCTGGAGCCTTCCATGTCAATACCGATGATATCGAAGAAGAGGAAACATGGAATTTCCGTACTCCGGAAGAAATCGGAAAGCTCTTAAAGTCCTACGGGATCACCAAGGATACCAAGGTGGTAACTTACGGAAACAGCCCTGAAAATGCAGCGGATGATCGTTTGGCAACTGTTCTTCTTTGGGCAGGTGTAGAGGATGTAAAGAACTTAAGCGGCGGAATCGATGCCTGGACCAAGGCGGGATATGAGACAGAAACTAAGGTAAACCAGCCTGTAGCTACCGATAAGGACTTCGGGGTAAAGATTCCCGCTCATCCGGAATATATTTTAAGCATCGATGAAGTAAAGGAAAAGCAGAAGGATGATCCCAAGTTCAAGCTGGTAAGTATCCGTTCCAAGGATGAGTTCTTAGGAAAGACCTCCGGTTACTCCTATATTGACCGTGCAGGAGAGCCCTTAGGCGCAGTTTGGGGACACGATACGGATGACGGTTCCTACAATAACCCGGACGGCAGCATTGTTTCCTTGGAGAAGCTGGAGTCCTATTTAGGAGAAAGCGGAGTTTCCCTAGAGAAAAATGATGTAGCCTTCTACTGCGGAACCGGTTGGAGAGCATCTGTTCCCTTCCTCATTGCCCATGAAAATGGTTATAAGAATGCTTACCTCTATGACGGCGGTTGGTATGTATGGCAGATGGACGGCGAGAACAAGGTTCAGCTGGGCGAGCCGGGAAGCAGCGACTATAAGGAAGTTTTGGTAAAAGACTTAAGCACAGATAAGGCAAAGAAATAATGAAAAAAATATTGCTTCAGGGAATTACGGTTTTATCCGGCCTCATTAGTATCTTATCCCTTGTGGGACTGTATATTATCCATTACTTTACAGAGCATAAGATGGGCATGGCAAGGCACATGGTATATTTACGAAGCAAATGGAGGGGACCTAAAATCGGTCCCCTTTTCTTGCACCAATGGAAAGTGCTGTTGGGGATGATGGTGCTTAGCCTTTTATTCCTCATATTTACAAAGAAAACATTTGGCGTAAAGGGAAAAATGGAAGGCTTTCCCAGGCTTTCAACTAAGCTTCCCCACAAGCTCTTATTGCTCTATGGCCTTGGCTCCTTCCTCTTTTCCTATGCCTATTTCTTTATCGCCATGACTTTGAAAATGCGGGAATATGAGCTAAGTATATTGCTTCTACTTTTACAAAATGCTATGGTCGTTTTATGCTATGGGGATTATTTATGGAGGAGCGTATGGCTAAGAAAAAATTAGCGGCCTTTTTGATTTTTCTTATCCTCCTGTTTGTCCTTCTTTGGAAGGTGCCGGTAAAGGATATTTTTCAGGGAGAGTTGCTTCGGTATTTACAAAGCTTGGTGGAGGAGAACTTCCTCCTTGCGGCCTTAATTTATGTTTTGCTCTGTGCCTTGGCGGGAGCCTTTTTGGCCCTCCCCGGTATCAGCTATGCCCTTCTGGCAGGTATGGTTTTTCATGCTTTCTGGGGCACCGTGCTTTGTACCCTGGCTGCCAGCATTTCCGCAGGAATCTCCTTTCTTATGGGAAGGTATTTTTTGCAGGACAGCATTAAGCCGAAGCTTATGCAAAATCCCTATATCGCCAAGTATTTTATGGGAAAGGAAAAGAAGAATCTTCTCCTGCTTTTATTTATCACAAGAACCATTCCGGTCTTTCCCTTTAATTTGCAAAACTATGCCTACGGGATTACAGACATTTCCTTTTCCATCTACTTTGTGTGCAGCTTCCTTTTTATGATTCCGGGAACAGCTATGTACACCATTGCCTTCGCAGGACTACAGGAGAAGAAAAATCCCTGGATTTATTTTTTGACTGCGGGAGTTATATTCTGTCTTTTGATGGGAATGCTGTATTTTTTCAAAAAAAGAGAAAAGGCCATGGAGATGAAAGAGAAGACTTAGGGAATTTCAGGACTTTCCCAAGCCTTCTCGGAAGCTTTGACAATGATTGAAAATACTGTTTAAGAATAAATGAGAAACTAAGTTTGAGAATAATGTAAGTAGAGTAAAGCTCAGGGGAGTATATGGCAGAAAAGAAAAAACGGGAGATTCACAAGCGGGTGGAGGAGTGTATTCACTGCAATGCCTGTAAAAGAAAATGCAAGTTTTTAACAAAGTATGATATTTGTATCGGCGATACGGAGAAGCTTAGAGAACTGGCTTATCATTGCTATCTTTGCGGAGAATGTACCAGAGTCTGTCCCAAGGGCATTGACGGAAGGGAGATTATCCTGGATTTCCGAAAGGAGCAGGTGAAGGAAGGAAAATATGGCTTAAAGCAAAGGGGCTACAGCGGGATTTTGCTGGAGAAGAAAAATTATCTCTTTAAAAACCATAGGAAGGCAAAAGGGGCAAAGACCGTATTTTTTCCGGGCTGTAATTTTCCTGCCTATTATCCTAAGACACTGGAGAAGCTTCTTTCCATCTTTAAAAAGGCAGGGATTCCTCCCTTCTATGATTGCTGCGGAAAGCCGGTGCTGGAGCTGGGCTTGGAAGCGGAGGCCAATGCCATTTTTCGGAGACTGAATCAACGCTTTCAGGAATTCGGTATTGAGGAGATTGTGCTGGCCTGCCCCAACTGCTATTATCATTTCGGCAATCAACTGAATGTAAAAATCACCACGGTTTACGAGAAGCTGAAGGAACTGGGTGTGGGAAAGAAGGTGGAGGGAGCGTATAGTTGTTTCTATCCCTGTCCGGATCGGGAGGACAAGGTTTGGATGGAGGGATTGTCTCACTTTATCTCCGGA
>CALIEL010000052.1 GCA_938022235.1 Oribacterium parvum | reverse complement strand
GCCTATTATTTACTGGCGGAGACGGTGGAGAAAGGCAGTTGGAGTCCGATTTGCACTATGCTGATTAATATTCATTACGGACAATATGCTTCTTTGGGGCAGTGGTATAACAGCGTGATTATCGAGGAAAAGGGAGTTCGCTTACACAATGAGTTTGACGGCAGCAGCTTTTTCCTGGAAAATCCGAAAGAATTGCAGTGGAATGAGATTTAAGAGGAGTTTTTTTACATTGAGTCTGATTTACTTAGTTCGCTTTTTTGCCTATAAATTCACAGGTTGGCTTTCCACATTATAAATTTATTTATGATAATTTCGAAGGAATCCATTTATTTTAAACTCCCTTCTACTTCATCAAAAACCTCATTAAACGGATGCCCCTCCTTACGAAGTGATTGATTATAGCTGTGGGAGAGCTTTGTATTTAAATCAGCTTTAGATAGTTGATCAAGAGTTTTCGGTTCCTTGGGAATAGTAAGGGAGAAGGGAATACCCTGATTGTATATTATCTGTCGATAAAGGGAATTGATCACAACGGATACAGGAACACCCAGTTTTTGCAAAATATCTTCTGCTTCATTTTTAACATTACATTCTACACGAGCACTTACTGTTGCATCTTTCATCATATCACCACCTTTCTGCCTAATTGTAATGCAATGTATTGTGAATTACAATACATATTACTTCCTGCATCTTTAGGACAGATATAGTATAATTACCATCGTTAGTTAAGAAGAAGTGGAAGCATTTTTGCGTTGAATATTCAGGATAAAATCGAATATTTATGATAAAAGAAAGCAGGAGTAGAAATGGACCTTATTCAAAAGATAAAGCGGATAGAACAGTATGTTTTAGAAAATTTTGAAGAACTGGACTTGGATGATCCGATGAAAGAGGGATATTGGGAGAAGTATCAAGAGATTCCCGGAGCTTCGCAGAAAGAGATAGAAGCTTTTGAGAAGAAGCTCTCCATCAAGTTACCAAAAGACTTTAAGGAGCTTTACAGCTATAAAAACGGAAGTAAATATTTCAGCATTTTACCTTCTGTAATCCATGATGTGGAAATGTCATTTTCCCTGATGAGTTTAGAGCAGATGGAGAAGACAAAGCAATATTTTCAGAACAGAGATGCTCTTCTGACAGAATTTCCGGACTTTTTCACCGAAGAAGAAATAGAGAAAATGCGGGATAGCAGGATTAAGCCTTATCTTTTTCATAAGCAATGGATTCCCTTTGCGGAGTATTGTGATAGTTGTTTTTTGATGCTGGATTTTGATCCGGATAAGGAGGGAAAAGAGGGACAGATTCTTTGCTATATCCATGATCCGGATG
>CALIEL010000051.1 GCA_938022235.1 Oribacterium parvum | reverse complement strand
TATCTCCAAGAGCAGCTGCCCCCAGGATGGCATCGGTTAAAGCGTGCAGCACCACATCCGCGTCGGAATGTCCCAAAAGTCCCTTTTCATAAGGAATCTTTACCCCGGCAAGAATCAAGTCTCTTCCTTCCACCAGCCTATGTACGTCATAACCCAGCCCAACTCTCATTTTCCCTTTCCTTTCCCTAAGACCTTTTCATTTCTGCTAAAGCTTTTTATCTCTGCTAAACCCTTTCCAGAAACCTCAAGAAACAGTCTTTTATGTCTATCTTCTTCCCATCTGTTTTAAATTTGCAGCCGCAATCTTCCAGGCATACAGGAAATGGAGAGATCCTTTTGTTTTCCCAAGGATTCTCCATCCACATGGAAGGCCACCTCCTGCTCCAAATGAATCTCCATCTTCTTAAACCGGTAGCAATGCACCCCGGGAAGACTTTTATGCTTTCCGAAAAGTGCCGCAAACATAATGTAAAGCAATCGCAGCTTTTTCTTGGTGCTGACCAAGCATAAATCCAGGACGCCATCTTCTCCGGAAGCTCCACATCCCAAGGCATAGCCGGATTCATAGGGATGATTATGGATGGACAAAAAGAGAATATGCTGGAATTCCACCCGTTCTTCTCCATCCAGGAGTATACTTCCTTTGATTTTCTTTGCCCGTTTTAATTCTTTCACAAAAGCATAAAAATAAGAAAGGGCCTTGGAACGAATCCTCTGTTTTTCTTTGGGGCAAATGCTACAACCCATACTGAGCAGCTCCTGCAGGACAGCTGCCTCAAAGCCCAGTCCCACACTGACCACAAAACGTCTGTGTCCTCTTTCACCCTCTACAATGCCGTAATCTACCTTTCGCTCTTCCTTGGCAAAAAGGGAAGAAAGACTTTCCGGAATCTTATAGCCCTTTTGCAGGGCTCTGGCAAAATCGTTATCCCTATGCACCGGCAAAAAGGAAATCGGGAAGGAATTATTGTCCAGCATAGCCCCGTCAATCACTTCATTTAAGGTACCGGTTCCGCCAATGACGCAAATCCTATCCTCTTCATATATGGCTTTTGCTTTTCTTTTACTTTCTCCGGAATAATCTCTATGAATCTCTTGTTGGATTTCTTTAGGATTTTCTCCGGTGATTTCTCTATGATTTTCTTTATTGATCTCTCTGGTGATTTCTCTATGATTTTCTTTATTGATTTCTCTAGTGATTTCTCTGGCAAAGAGTCTGGCATCTCCTTGTTTTTCCGTAAAGAAAACGGAAAAGCCTTCTTCTCCCAACAAAGACTTTCCCTCTTCCTTCATTTTCTCCCAAAGTCGTAACCCCATTCCCTGTCCCGCTCGGGGATTAACGATAAAAAATACCATGCCTCACCATCCATTACTGTTCATCTTCTGATGAACTGAGTATATCATGGGCTGTTTTTATCGTGTATAAAATTAATATAAAGACTCTCTGCTGCTTTTCTTAATTGCAGGTCTTTTGTTCTGTCCCGAAGATAAGTGAATTGATCCGCCTCCGGCATTTCCACCGTAAGATCCGGTGTAATTCCCTTCTTGTGGATGTTTCGTCCGGCCGGCGTAAAGTAGTAATGGGTGGTAAACTCCACCGCAGATCCGTCCGGGAAGCTTCGTACCGTCTGCACAATACCCTTGCCGTAAGACAGGGTTCCGAAAACCCAGGCTCTGTCATAATCCTGCATGGTTCCTGCAAAAAGCTCCGAAGCGGAGGCGGAGTTTTGATTCATTAAAATGATGATGGGCAGGTCAACTTCATGTCCGTCCTTGGCATACCAGTCCTTTCCCTTTCCCCACTTGTCCTCCGTATAAAGAAGAAGGGTCTTATCCTTTTCAAATTGACGATTGGGGTTGGGAGTGACTTCCAAGACGGAGGAGGAAGCACTTTCGCCACCGTACTGTGTGTTACTCCCTTCTGTACCGGTAGCCTGCGCATTGCTTGTTTCAGGACTGTTCTCTTGCGTTTGTAA
>CALIEL010000050.1 GCA_938022235.1 Oribacterium parvum | reverse complement strand
CTATGAATGATATATCTGCAAAGATTCAAGAAACAGCAAGAACTACAAGAGAAGCTTCCCGGCTTTCCAATATGGCAGGTCAGTCTGTTATGGTAAGTAATGAGAAGATGAGGGAAATGTCCTTGGCTATGGAAGAGATTACTGAAAAGTCTCAGGAAATCAGTAAGATTATCAAGACTATTGATGATATTGCCTTCCAGACCAATATCCTATCCCTGAATGCGGCTATTGAGGCGGCTAGAGCAGGAGCAGCAGGAAAGGGCTTTGCAGTAGTAGCGGACGAGGTAGGTAACCTTGCTCAAAAGTCTGCAAAGGCAGCACAAAATACATCATCTTTGATTGAAGAAACTATTGAAGCGGTAAACAAGGGGGTTCGTATTTCTGAAGAAACTGCAGAATCCTTGACAGAGGTAGTAAGCCGTGCCGGTAAGATTAATGATTTAATTGATATAGCAAGTAGCGCATCGGAAGAACAGGCTCGTGGTGTTAGCCAGCTTAGTGTAGGAATCGATCAGATTTCCTCCGTAGTACAGAGCAACACCGCCACAGCGGAAGAGTCTGCAGCAGCTTCTGAGGAGCTGTCCGGACAGGCCCATATCCTAAGTGATTTGGTGGGAAGATTCAGTCTTCGAGAGGAATAAGCATAAGCGAAAAAACAGTTTTCGCTTATAAATGTATGGGGATGGTCGATGAATCTAAGAGTTCTTCATTAAAAAATGATTTAGGAGCACGAAATTCAAGGAGGAAAGAAAAAATATGAAGAAGAAACAGAAGGCCGCAGGCTCTTTTTACGAGAATCTGAAGCTAAGTCAGAAAATGTCCTTAATCCTGGGTTCATTGACCTTTGTGATTTTATTGGGATTGCTATATTTCCTGATTCACAGCTTTGAAATTGCCATGGATAAGAGAATCGATGCCAATATGGAGGATAAGGCGACAGAGGCATCTTCCGATCTGAGCGATTTGATGACAAAATTAGATACCATTACGAACAATATCGAGCAGAGTATCAGCTTTGTCTTCCAGCAAAATGATGAAGTCGGCGGAAAACCCGGTAACCCATGGAAGATTAGAGATATCGAGGGCAATGACCAAACGGTTACCCCTATGGAAAATGCATCCTTCCGCAGTCGTGTGGTGGATGCGTACATCCCGGCTTCCCGCTACAATGCCGAGGTGGTAATGCTGAATGCATTGTATTCCAACATGAAGGATGATGAAAATCTGGAGGATATCGGTGTTCTTTTCGAGCCCCATGCCTTCTATCAGGGAATTGACAATTATGCACCTCTGCTTCTTAGAAATGAAGTGGAGAATAGAAGAATCATGAACTTCCCCTATGAGAAGTATCAAAATATTGCTTATTACACCGGAGCGAAGGAAAAGGGCGATACCTATGTTTCTCCTGTTTACAGTGATACGGTAGACCCCAGCAAGAGAATGTTTGCCATCACCAAGCCCATCATGAACAACAATCAGTTTGTGGGTGCTATTCTTCTGGATGTAAAGGAAGATATGTTACTTAACATTAGCATGGAGGATCCTGCCTTCCCCTCTATGTTTGTAAATATGATTGATGGAGAAGGCCTGATTCACAGTAAAAATGAGGAAGTAAACGGAAAAACATTGGAAGAGCTTCTTCCTGAGAAGGCTTACAAAGCCATTTCCGAAAAGATGGAATCCAAAGAAGCCTTCACATTAAAGATTGTAAATGAGCATAATCAGAAGAGAAGAGAGTATTATCATCCTATCGATATGCACGGCAGTACCTGGTGGGTTAGATTAAATATTTCCGAGAAAGACTATGACAGAGAAGTGGACCGTTTGGTAAGCATCGGTGCAGTTGCCGGTGTAGCAACCGTAATCCTTTTAGTCATCGTAACAGCAGTTTTGATTACTCGTTTCTTAAAGCCATTACAGAAGGTGGCAGAGGCAGGAGAGAAGCTTTCCGCAGGAGATTTCTCTATGGATCTTTCCTACAAGAGCAATGATGAAATCGGCGTTCTGATGCATTCCATGAACAACGTAGTAGAGAGAATACGTTCCATTATCTCGGATCTTTCCGAGAAGCTCACTGAGCTTGCCCATGGAAACTTCAATCTGGAAATGAAGAATGAGGAATACTATAGTGGATCCTATAGACCTCTCTTTGATTCCATTAACAATATCACTGCAGATCTTTCCAATACTATGGCAGATATTCAGCAGAGTGCAATTCAGGTAAATTCCGGTGCAGAGCAGGTAAGCTCCGGTGCCCAGGGACTTTCT
>CALIEL010000049.1 GCA_938022235.1 Oribacterium parvum | reverse complement strand
AAGATGGTGCATATCGGAAAAGATACCAGTTCCTATATCAATACTCGTTCCATTTCCAAGAGTGGCGGTATTTCTACCTATCGTTCTGCAGTAGTAATCCAAAATCAGGCGAAAAATGCAAAGTCTGCGGTATCCTGTCAGTCTTTGATGCTGGATGACCAGTCCCGTTCCGATACGGTTCCCGCCATTGATGTTCGTACCAATCAGGCGGATGTGGGGCATGAGGCAAAGATTGGAAGAATCTCCGATGAAGCTGTATTTTATCTGATGTCCCGCGGTATTCCCGAGGAGGAGGCTAAGTCTCTGATTGTCAGCGGATTTGCGGACTCCGTTTCCAAGGAGCTACCGTTGGAGTATGCGGTGGAGATGAACAACCTGATTCGTTTGGAGATGGTTGGAGCCATTGGCTAGGAAGGAGGAATTGTGCGTACAGAAGAATTAATTATCAATAAAATGCCGGTTCCTACATTTCGCTGGCTGAAAATGAATGAAAGTAAAATTAAGATTGAGGGCGCATTTCAATCCTTTACACCGGAAATAGAAGAAGAGGCCACTAGAGGAGAGGGAGACTTCTCTCAAGTAGTCAGCGGTTTGGGAGAGGAATTAGCCGGTCTTGCGAAGGAAGACGGCTGTGAAAGCACCGGCTATCGCATTAAAAAGGGTGAAGCCAAGGCTCCCATGATTATGCATTTTCTTTATGAGAGTAAAGAGAACCAGCATTCTTCCTTCCGCTTCTATCTGGAGGAGGGGGCAAAGCTTACTCTCTTCTTGCATAGAGAATCAGAGGAGAAGGCAGTAGGATCCGCTTATTTACAGGAAAAGTTTATTTTGGAAAAGAATGCGGAGCTGAATCTGATTTTGGTGAGTAAGTTCGGAGATGGGTTCCGAAGCTATGATGACTTATCTTTGCAGCTTCAGGAATCGGCGAAAGTAAAGATTAGCGGGATTCATCTTTGCGGAAAGAGTGCCCATATGGGCTATCGGGCTGACCTTTTAGGAAATCGAAGTGAGGCGGAATTGCATCTTGGCTACTTCTTAGAGAAGCAGGAAAGAGCGGACTACAACCTTTTGGTAAATCACTTCGGAAAGAAGAGTGAATCGCATATTTACTGTGACGGTGTGCTGAGAGGGGAAGCCTTTAAAATTTTCCGGGGCACTATTGACCTAAAGCATGGGGCAAAGGGCGCCTGCGGTAATGAGCAGGAAAATGTACTTTTGATGGATGACAATGTGGTAAACCAGACCATTCCGGTCATTCTTTGTGATGAGGATGATGTGGAAGGAAACCACGGTGCTACCATCGGTCGTTTGGACGAGGACAGTGTCTTTTATATGCAAAGTAGGGGCATGGATTTGGAAAGTACCTATGAGCTGATGGCGGAAGCCAGAATGGAAAATGTTATTCACAGCATTTCCGATAAGAGTATTCAGGCATATATTGAGGAGACTATCAGAGGAAAGGGTAAGGAAGAGGAATAATGGAATTAGCAAGAGAGGAATTGGCGAAAAAATTAAAAGAAGATTTTCCTATTTTCAAAACAGGAAGCTTTGCCTACTTGGATAATGCGGCAACTACCCAGAAGCCAAAGCAGGTTTTGGAAGCTATGGAGCATTATTATCATGCGTAAAATGCCAACCCTCTCCGTGGGCTCTACGAGCTTTCTTTAAAGGCTACGGAAGCCTATGAAGAGGCAAGGGAAGCTGTGGCGAAGTTTCTAAATGCGAAGGGAAGCGCAGAAATCATCTTTGTAAGAAATGCTACCTAGGGATTGAATCTTATTGCCTATACCTATGGCAGAGCCTTTTTGCAGGAGGGGGATGAAATCATGCTTCCGATTTCGGAGCATCACAGTAATTTTATTCCCTGGCAGCAGCTGGCAAAGGAAAAGGGGCTGAAGCTTCATTTTCTGGAGCCCAATGAAGAAGGAATTATTACGGAAGAAAGCTTCCGAGCAGTCTTAAATCCAAAGGTGAAGCTGGTGGCCATGGCGCAGGTTTCCAATGTTCTTGGAAATATTCAGGACATTAAACTGTTTGCAAAGCTTGCCCATGAAATTGGAGCGGTATTTGTTTGTGACGGAGCCCAGTCTGTTCCACACACCAAGGTGGATGTTCAGGATTTGGATGTGGACTTTTTGGTATTTTCCGGTCATAAGCTCTATGCTCCCATGGGAATCGGCGCCGTATACGGAAAGAAGGAGCTTCTGGAAAAGATGCCTCCCTTCCTTTTCGGCGGAGAAATGATTGAATATGTGACCAAGGAAGGCGCCACCTGGGCAGAGCTTCCTCATAAGTTTGAGGCGGGTACGGTAAATGTTGGCGGTGCGGTTGGTCTTACAGCGGCGATTTCTTTTCTTGATAAAGTCGGATTTTCCTTTATTGAGGAAAGAGAGGCGGAGCTCTGTGCTTATCTCATGGAGGGAATGGAGAAAATCCCCCATGTACACATCATTGGTTCCAAGGATCCGAAAAGACATCATGGCATTGTAACCTTTACCATTGACGGGGTTCATCCCCATGATATTGCAGCCATTTTCAATTCCAATCAGGTTTGCGTCCGGGCGGGACACCACTGTGCCCAGCCTTTGATGAAATTCCTGGGAACACCAAGTACCACCAGAGTCAGTCTTGGTCTTTACAATACAAAGGAAGATGTGGATGCCTTTTTAGCGGCATTAAAAACTATTCGAGGAGTGATGGGATATGGGGAGTAACACCTACTATAATGAGATTTTAACAGAACATAATATTCGACCAAACAATAAGTATAAGATGGAGGATGCCAGCTTTTCTTTAGAGGGAGTGAACCCCAGCTGTGGAGACGATATCGTCTTGTATTTAAAGTTGGATAAGGATAATGTTATTTCCGAAGCCAGCTTTGATGGAGACGGCTGTGCAATTTCTCAGGCCAGTGCAGATATTATGTGCGATTTAATCATAGGAAAAACAAAGGACGAAGCTCTTCGGCTTTCTGAAATCTTTCTGCGCATGATTCGGGGAAAGATTACGGAGGAGGAGAAGGAAGAGCTGGAAGAAGCCGGAATCCTGGAGGATATTTCTCACATGCCAGCCAGAGTAAAGTGTGCTGTACTTGGTTGGAGAACCATGGATGAAATCTTTAAGGATGCGGATGAAGGAAAGATTGACAAGTATTCCGGAAAGTTTGATTAAAAGGGGCTTACAGCTCCTTTTTTGGTGAATTAAGGAAAGAAAAAAGCCCTGATTTATGTCGTTTCTCACATGAATCAAGGCTTTTTATCTTAGCGACGAGGATGGGACTTGAACCCACAACCCGTAGAACGGGCACCAACTTTCCAGGCTGGCCGACTACCATTATCACACCTCGTCTCAGTCAACTGTGCAAGTATACCATTAGCTTTTTTGAAAATCAAGCATTATTTTTTAGAACTTTGCTGTATTTTTCGAAACGATACGCTATAATGAAGCTAACTAAAGAGAAAGGAGAGGCTTCATGCTGGAGTACTTGAATTTAAAGCTGGATGGACTGGGTGTAGGGGAAAGCTCATTGAACATTTGGATGAAGAATGGTCGGATTAAGTATGCCTATGATGCGCCTGTAGAGGATGAGGGTCCGGCTCTTGTCTTGAATGTGCCCAAAGAATCTTCGGAAAGCTTCTTAAACTCTTTAGATGAGTGTGCCATACCGAAGTGGAAGCGTAGCTATTTTCAGGAAAAAAAAGGAGGTATTCCTGCATTTTCCTTCCGTTGGTTTTTGCTGTATAAAGAAGAGAATCAAGAGGCGAAAGAGTATCAAGGGATTAATAGTGTTCCGGGAAGTTGGAACCGTTTTATTGCTTCTTTAAACAGACTGACGGCTGAAGTGAACAGCGCGAATTCTCATCAGATTATGCGTTTTTCCTTACGTGTGGAAGAGGAAAGGGAGAATGTAAGCTGGAATCCTTTGACACAGAAAGAAGAAAGAGAGGATGTCTTTTTTGAAGAAACCCTGCTTCTTTCCAGAGAAAGTCAAAGCCTTGTTTACCTGCAGAACATGAATAAGCTTCCTTCGGTAAAGCATGAGTACTTTATACCCAAAATCGTGGATTATCTTTTGGGCAATATAGAACGCTATTTTCAACATTATGATCAGAGTGAGGGAAGCATAGGGGAAGAGAGTCCGGCCCTTTTAGAGATTACAATTCAATATCGGGATGGTCGGTATTTTCAGGTAAAGAGGTCCTATGATCGCTATGGCCTTCCGGATGACTGGGAAGACTTATTGGAGGACTTTCATAAGACTCTGTCCTACTACGGTGTATTCGGTTCTCTTTTTGATCCAAGACTGTATCGACATGGTGTGAAAGAAGGAGAACATATTTTTCTAAGCTGTTTATCTGAACCGAATGGAAAGCCTAGTTATTTTAGGAGCTTAGAGGACAATATTTCCGTGGGAGATTTTGTGCTGGTTCCCAGTCTGAAGCAGGAAAATGCGGAAACCGTGGTGATGATTTCTGAAGTTCTATATTGTAAAGAGGGAGCACTGCCTTGTCCTTTGGAGGAAGCTAAGCTTATTCTCCGAAAATTGGATGAAGGAGAATTCTTCGGCTTTTTATCCCAGGATAATCATAACGATGACTTTATGTGAAAAAGGAGAATAAGTTGTGATTTTTTTAGTGGATTTTGAAAATACCCATGCCAGCGGCTTTGAAGGGTATCATTATCTGACAGAGCAGGATACCTTGGTAGTGTACTACAGTGATGAAAATTCTGCTTTACAGAAGGGCGTAGTAGAGGATTTAAAGGAAAAGGCTGTCCATGTAAGAATGGTGAAGCTTTTAAAACAGCACAGCAATGCATTGGATATGTACATTGCTTCCACAACGGGAATGTTTTTGGATACAGGAGAAAAGATTTGCATTGTTTCCAAGGACAAGGGCTATGCAGCGGTTCGAGACTTTTGGCATAGCTTAAGAGGTGCGGAAATTCTTTTGGGAGAGACCATTGAAGAGTGTTTTCTCCATTCTGTGGCCAATGACGATGAAAGAATCAGAAGAGCCAAGGAGAGAAACCAAAAGGTACAGCTTATTGATGCCTTTGAAACCACCAACAATGTTCCTACCAGACCGACATTAAGCTACAGAAACAATTACAGAAGAAGAAAAAATCAATTCCTGGACGTGAACAGTCATTTGGAGCCGGTAGAGCTCTTACCGAATCCTTTGGCAAAGGAAGATGTAAGCTATGCTTCTTTGGTGGAGGAGGAAAATGACGGAGAGCATTTTTCCGTGGATTATTCTGCAAGTATCAAGGAAGAAAAGCTTTATCCGGATGAGGATCATGCTGAAAGCTTCGAGAAAGAGCTATCTTCCGATAGAGCTACAGAAGAAACTGTTGTTACTAAAGAAAAAGAAGATTTGGATTCTCGAGAGGAAGCTAAAACCGCAGATAATACCAAGCCGGAAGAAGCGAAGCATGAGGATTCTTCCAAGAGTTCGATAGAAACCGTGAATCGTATTTATCCTAAGACGGAAAAGAAAGCAAATGCTGGAAGACCTTCTAATCAAATCCAGTATATTTATGATCCGGTTTTAAAAAGAATGAAGCGTGTGGATGTAGAGGAAGTAGCTGAAGATAGCATTTCCGAAACCCCGGAGGAAGAGTCTAAGAAAACGGAAGAGAAAAAGTCTTCCGATGCAGGAAAAGATGAGGCTGTACAGGAGGATGCCAGCGCTGTAACAGAAAATCGTCCTGTGGAGCAGAGGGAACGGCAAAGACATCATAATCGTAGAAGAAGACGTTCTAACGGAAAGAAGGAAAACGGAACACAGGCTTCCTTACAAGCCTCTAATCAGGAAGTAAGCCAGGACAATACTAAAGCGGTGTCGCAGGATAGTGCTAAAGTAGCAGCAAAGGACAATGCTAAAACAGTAGTAAAGGACAGTTCTAAAGAACATGGTAAGGATGTTTCTAAGGAACGTGGAAAGAATGCTTCCAAGGAGGAGTCCAAGTCTGTAAAGGAAAAGAAGACGGAGAAGCAAGGAAAAGCGGAATCAGAAGAGAAAAATGGAAAGACTGATAAAGCAGTAAAGGAAAAGAAAGCTAAGGCTAAGGACGCGGAGAAGACTGCAGAAAGCAAAAACGATTCCAAAGCTACAAAGGCAAAGCCGGTAAGAAAGTCTACGAAGTCTAAGGCAGGAGAGGAAAAGTCGGAAAGCAAGTCGACTCGGACCAAGACCCCAGAAAAAAACGCTAAGGCAAAGACCGAAGAGAAGACAAGTACAGCGAAGGAAGAAAAAACAGCAAAATCAAAGACCGGTACTAAGACTTCCAATGAAAAGACCTCTGAAAAATCTGTAAAAGTGAAGGCTGATACAAAGAAAACAGAAACCGCAAGTGTGGAGAAGCCCGTTCGGAGAGGCAGAAAGAAAAAGGAAGAAACAAAGGCTGCCGACAATAAGTCGGAATAGTAGAAAAGCTAAAAAAGCTAATCATTTATTCGCCGGAATAAATTTGGCATAAACTTTTCGCTTCCGTAAGAAAAATACTTGCACAGTAGAGGAAATTGTGATAGAATTTCCTCTGTTGCGCGGGAGTGCTGGAATGGCAGACAGGCAAGACTAAGGATCTTGTGTCCGATAGGACGTGTGGGTTCAAGTCCCATCTCCCGCAGGAGTTGAAAAACCTAGGAATTAAGCCTACAATGGCTTGAAACCTAGGTTTTTTATTGCTTATTTGGTATCTGTTTTTACAGAAAAAGCAGGGATTTTCCTCATTTTACAGTGAATGTATCCCATGAATATCCCACGAAACTGCCTATGAAACTGCTTACGGAACTGTTCATGAAATTATGGGTATAGTCCGACAATTCGGAAAAGAGATTGAGATTATAGTTTGAGTAAGCTATACTTAATTCAGTATTCAAGGAAGAGTGCCGTTGGTTCGGTGACTAAAATCTTCTTTGGGCTTCCTCTACGTAGGCTTTACTAGTATAACAGGCCCAAGGAAGTGTAGCATATTTCATAGAATCTAGGATGGATGGGATGAAAATAGCAATAATTACAGGGGCGAGTTCGGGAATAGGAAAAGAGATTTGTTTTGCATTGCAGGATCGTATTCCGGCAATACAGGAATTTTGGCTTTTTTCCAGAAGGAAAGAAAGTCTGCAAGAGGTGGAGGAGCAACTATTCAGGCCGGTTCGTCTTTTTTCATGGGATTTAACAAAAGAAGAGTGTTTTCAAAAGTATGAGGACTTGCTGAGAAAGGAAAACCCGGAAATTCTTTTTCTGGTCAATGCGGCCGGCTTCGGAAAATTGGGGAGAGTGACGGAAATTCCTGTAGAAGAACAGCTGAAGATGCTGGATTTAAATGTAAAGGCTTTAACGGCATTTACTTTGAAATCTCTGGAGTATATGGGTTCCAGTTCCCGGATTATTCAAATGGCTTCCGCCGCAGCTTTTTTACCCCAGGCCGAATTTTCCGTTTATGCGGCTACAAAGTCATATGTATACTCATTTTCTTTGTCTTTAAGAGAAGAGTTACGGAATACAGGCGTTGGATTGACCGTGGTTTGTCCGGGACCTGTGGATACTCCCTTCTTTACGGTAGCAGGGGGTGGAGGAAGAATGCAAAAAATCAAGCAACTTTTTATGGCAAAGCCTAAGAAGGTGGCAAAGCTTGCGGTGATGGATGCAGTACTAAACAGACCTCTTTCTATTTACGGTTTACCGATGAAGGGATTTTATCTACTTTGCCAGATTTGTCCGGATATGCTTTTGATTCCTGTGGTTCGTAAATTTTATAGGTAAGTTATGCGAGAAATTCTGATATCACAAAATGAAAAGGAACAAAAGCTTTTAAAGCTTTTACAAAAATATTTTAAAGGACAGGCAGATTCCTTTCTTTATAAGATGCTCCGTAAGAAGAATATTCTTTTAAATGGGAAAAAAGCCGACGGTAAGGAGATTTTACAGCTGGGAGATATCGTTCAGCTTTATTTCAGTGAAGAGAGCTTGGGCAAGCTGCTTCAGGAGCGGGAGAGTACAGAAAAGGAGCTTTGGACGCAAAAGTGGCAGAGCGCTATTCTTTATGAGGATAATCATTGTATTTTATTCAATAAACCGGTAGGACTTCTTTCTGAAAATGACGGAAGTTCTTCTTTTTCTGTAAATTCCCTGCTTTTATCCTATATGCGAACAAAGGGAGAGCTAAGTAAGGAACAGGAGAAAAGCTTTCGTCCGGGGATTGCCAATCGCTTGGATAGAAATACCTCGGGAATCATCATCTTTGGAAAAAGCTTGGGGGGATTGCAGGCATTTGCCAAGCTTCTACAAAGCCATGATTTAGAGAAAAAATATTATGCCCTGGTGTATGGAGATTTTCAAAAAACAGGACTGCAGGAGCATTTTCTGGAAAAAGATAGGGGGCATAACAAGGCCTTGGAAAGTGAAAAGGGGAAAAAGGTTCAGAGTGCTTTTGAAAAATTGGCTTGTGTAGAAAGCAGTGTGGGGCCGCTATCCCTTCTTTCCGTACAGATTTTTACCGGAAAAACCCATCAGATTCGCACCCAGCTCTCCCTTTTTTCCCATCCTATTGTGGGAGACGATAAGTATGGAGATACAAGGAAAAATGCGAAATTAAGAAGAACATTCCCCTTATCTTATCAGCTTCTGCATGCCTATTCTTTACGGTTTCCGAAATTACCGGAAAGCAGTGTGTTGTTTTCTCTTTCAGAAAAATGTTTTTTTGCTCCACTTCCAAAAGAATATTTAGAGTTTTTAAAAAGCTTTCATTTGGATGCTTATCTTATTGACAAGACTAAGGGGAAGGACTAAGATTATTTTTAAAGATAGTCTTAGTCTTTATTTATTTATCCATCGTTCTATTGCCTTTAGTTTCTGTTGTTTTAAATTCTATTGATTTTGGCTTCTATTGTTTTAAATTCTATTGTTTTTAAATTTTATTGTTTTTAAATTCTATTGTTTTTAAATTCTGTTGCTTTTCTTTTTGCTTGCTTTTATTCTGCTCTCCCTTTCACTTTATTCTTTTTTGCAGGATTTCATTTTTTCCTATTCTATTCTTATCATTCTATTTTTTATTATTTTTTTCTTGTCATTCTTTTGCTCTTGGCGTCTTTAAATTTCTTTTTAAAAAATGTATATGAGGTATTCGAATGTTATCAAAAGTCTATTCTGCTGCAATTCATGGATTAAATGCTTATGTGGTTTCCGTTCAGGTGGATGAAAGCAATGGGCTTCCCCGCTCTATGACTCTGGGAAATGTTTCCGCTTCCGTGAAGGAGGCGATAGAACGAGTGAGTATTGCCTTAAAAAATTTAGGCTTGGAGCTTCCGCCGAAGAAAATTACCATCAATTTACAACCTGCGGATCTACGAAAAAACGGCAGTTCCTTTGATCTTCCCATTTTTATGGGAACCTTACTGGCTCTCTATCCAAGCTGCGATTTTCCCTATGAAAACTATGGATTTTTGGGGGAGCTAGGTTTAGATGGAGAGATTCGACCGGTAGCCGGCGTGCTTCCCATGGTTCTGGCCTTGGAAGAGGCTGGAATGGAGGGGGTATTCGTTTCGAAAGACAATGAGCAGGAGGCTAGGAACAGTGAAAGATTAAAGGTAATTTCCTGCTCTCATATCACAGAGCTTTTGGATATCTGTAAAATTCCTTATGGAAAAAAGGAGGAGAGAAAAAATATAGGAGCAGGACCTTCTGTAGGAAGAAATGATGAAAGCTATGCAAACGGTAATGAAGAAGATCAAAATTTAGATTTCCAAGATGTTTTGGGACAAAGCTATGGGGTTAGAGCAGCATTGATTGCAGCGGCAGGACATCACGCCCTTCTTTTTTCCGGCCCTGCCGGGAC
>CALIEL010000048.1 GCA_938022235.1 Oribacterium parvum | reverse complement strand
TTCATGAGTCACAATCAGCATGGTTAAGCCCTGCTCAGAAAGCTCCATGACCACATCCAAAACCTCTCGCACCATTTCCGGGTCCAGAGCCGCCGTGACCTCATCGAAAAGCATCAACTTCGGATGCATCATCAGAGAACGAATAATCGCCACTCTCTGCTTCTGCCCTCCGGAAAGCATGGAGGGATAGGCATTTTCCTTATCGGAAAGATGCACTCTGGCCAAAAGCTCCCTGGCTTCCTGCACAGCCTCCTCCCTCTTTCTGCCCTGCACCTTCATGGGCGCCAGAAGAAGGTTCTCCAATATACTCATGTGAGGGAAGAGGTCATAGCTTTGGAAAACCATTCCCAGATTCTGCCGCTCTTTTCGAGCCTCCTCACTTTTTCCCACGATATTTTTTCCTTCCAGAAGGATTTCTCCCCCCTGAATACGCTCCAGACCCATAATGGTGCGAAGCAGGGTGGACTTACCGCAGCCGGAGGGCCCCAGAAGCACCACCACCTCTCCCTTTTTCACCGATAAAGAAATATCCTTTAACACAGGGCTGTCATCCTCATAGCTTTTTTCCAGATGTTTTATCTCTAAAAGCTGTTCTTGTACGATTTCTTCCATAGTTTCCTTTCTATAATCCTATACCTTAAGCTTCTTTTCCAGATATTTTCCCAGCTGGGAAATGGGGAAGCACACGATAAAGTAGAGGAAAAAAATCACCGCATAAATCACAATGGAGGCCTTCGGATATTGGAAACGATTGGCATCGATAATCTGTTGCCCTGTTTTCAGCACCTCCACCACGCCAATCAACACAATCAAAGAAGTGGTTTTAATCATTCTGGTAATCAGGTTAATGCTTAAAGGAATCAAGCGTCTTACCGTTTGGGGAATAATGATATAGCGGTAAATCTGCCAAGAACTTAAACCAAGACTCCTGCCGCTTTCCTTCTGGTGTCTGGGAATACTGCCGATGGCTGCTCGAACCAGGTATCCCATTTCCGCCGTACCCCAGAGGGTAAAGACCAGAATTCCGGAGGCTTCTCCGGAAAGATGAAAGCCCGCAATCCTTGCCGTTCCGAAGTAGACCAAAAACAATAAAACCAGCGGCGGCATAATCCGGATAAAGGCCAGATAAAGCTGGCTGATTCCCCGACTTATCGGATCCTTTCTTCTCATGAAAAGCCCGAAAAGAATCCCCAGGGGAAGAGAAAGCAAAACCGCAATCAGGCTGACTCGAAGAGTAACAAAGAGCCCCCACAAAAGACGTTGAAAATTATTCCCCGCAAAAAGGATGGTATATACCGGAGGCTTCTCTGCATTTGCCGAGAGTAAAAAATTAAACATAAGCAATGCGCATCCTCCTTTCCAAAACATTTCCCAAAATACTGAGGGGCAGAAGCATGATGAGATAAGAAATTACCAGCATCAGTAAGGCTTCCTCCGTCTTATAATACAGGCCGATCAAGTCCTTGCTGACAAACATCAGATCCGCAAGGGCGATTCCGCTGAATACCGAGGTTTCCTTAATCAGGAAAATCATATTTGCCACGATAGCCGGAATGGAAACCGATAAAGCTTGCGGGAAAATGATGTAACGCATAATCTGTCCTTTAGACAGCCCCAAGCTTTGGGCAGATTCTTTTTGAATCTTTTGTACGGTGGAAAGTCCTGAACGGAAGGCCTCCGTCATATAGGCTCCCCCCAGAAAGCTTAAGCCGATAACCCCGCAAAGCTCCGAACTGAAACGTATTCCCAGCTTCGGCAAGCCGAAATAAAGAAAAAACAGTTGCACCAAAAGGGGCGTATTTCTGCTAAGCTCCACATAAATCTGCACCACTCTCCGCCAAAGCGGAACCTTATAGTACAAAATCAAGCTGGCAGCAAAACCAATCAGTAAGGAAAACAAAATCCCCAGAAAGGCAATGCCCAGGGTCAGCTTTCCCGCCTCCACATACATCGGTATGTACTGTTTGATAAATGCAATATCCAAAACTCTCTCCCCCTTAGAACTCTTTACTTTTCTTAAAATGAAAGTCTCCTTCTATTTTAAGAAAGTCAATGCCTTAAAAATCCATTGTTTTAGAAACAAAAAAGCGAGCTGCCGAAACAGCTCGCTGAAATATATCCACAAAAATATCCTCAGAATCAGCTGGCACGGCAAAAAGCCCTATGACTATGCATACGGCAACAGCAACAGCAGCAATTCATCATATTGATTTCTGTTCTGTTTCTTCTCATCCTGCCAACGATCCTTTCCCAAAAAATCCTTCATCAGACTGAATTGTTTGCTATGCTAACAGCTTTTTTTCTCCCTGTCAAGTATTTCATAGCATTTTACTGGGGATTTGAATTGGAAGAAAAAAGAGCATATTTTTTCGTAAGTGCCTCCCACTCTCCATTTTCCTTCATCTTTTTCAGCCCCCGAACAAAGGCACGAAGCAGCTCTTTATTCTGCCCCATTCCCACCATCAGGCCGTAATGCTGCTCCTCTTTTAGGGAAAATATTTCTATATTCTGCCCTGCTCTGCTATTTTTCTCTTTCTGCACGTCAAATTCGCTGATGCCCAAAAGATCCGGAGGAAGATAGTCTTCCGTTCTTCCCCTCTCATCGATTTTAGGAATTTCTTCCTTCATGGCCTCCAAAACCGGAAGATCCTCCGCAATAAAATCCCCCTTTCCTTCCAGCCATTCCCGGATAAGATCTTGGTTTTCCTGCACCACCAGCAGAGAAAAACCTTCCTTTTGTCTGATGCTTTCCAGAAAAACCGCCGTACCGCTTCCCTCCTTGACCAGGATGCTCTTCCCCTGTAAAGAAGGCATTTGCTCCGATGCCGAAGACTGCTTTCCATATAAAAGTCCCAGGGTAGAACTTCCATAGGCTTCCGAAAAGCTCAGCTGCTTTTCTTCCCGAATTTCAATCCCTCCCATAGCCCCTACAATGGTGCCGGTCACCACGGCAGACTGTAAAGCCGAAGGATTCATGGGAACAAATTTCACGGTAAAGCCCTCCAGCCTGGCAATGGCTTCTATCAGCTCCACATCAAAGCCGGCGGGATTTTTCTCCTCATCAAGGTAAGAAAAGGGGGCATTGTCCCGGTCAATCCCCAAACGGATTTCCCTGCCCTGAATCTTTCCGGTACTCTTCTTTCCACAGGAACTTAAGGCGAAGGCAAAAAACAGGACAAACAAAAAAAGAGGCAGAACAGTAAGCTTGCCGAAAAAAGCAGCCCTCTTATGCATCTTCCCCCTGATCCTTTCTCATCTCCCGATCCATGATTTGAAGCATCCGAAGTACACTCTTAAAGGGGAAGCAGGCTTCCTCCTCCACACGAAAAATATCACCCTGCCAGGTAGCATTTTGCCGATATTTGGTATGAATAAAGAAGGTACTCACCTTCCCTCTTTTCTGAATAATGGGGAACTTCTCCAAAGTTCCCGCCTCATCCGGAAGACGTTTCTTCCCCTTACGATTGGGATAGCTATACTTCTCTCTTTTCCGAAAGCTCCGGTCTCTGGTGGAGGTTTGGGGATAGTCCCACTCATCGTACTGAAACTCCATCTTCTTGATTAAATCCAGTACGCCAAAAAAGGGAGTACTTTCCTCTTTATATTGATGAATTATTTCTCCCTCAAGCTGACCATCCTGATACTTATGTACCAGAATGCCTAATAAGTCTATGGCATAAAGCCTTTCCAATTGATTTTCCATAGTCTCCTTCACCGCTGTCCTATTGCCTGATTCGCAACAGTCTCTGACAACTAAGCTTTTCAACTTATCTGATTGCCTTCCAGGCTTCCTTATTCCTCTTCTTCCTCATCCGGGAAATCTTCCTCTGTAAGAGCCTTGTCCATCAGCTTCAGCATCTCCAGAGCGCTCCGAAAATACTGGCTCTTATTCTTTTCTGCCCAGGTAACCTTTCCTTGCCAAGTCTCATTCTCCGTGTATTTTACCTGTACGATAAATGTTCCGTTTCGAATTTCCTTGCTATCCATGCGCTATCCCCTTTATGAAGTATTGCCGGTACTGCTACGGTGTACTGTATTCTATCATAAAAAAAGCAAGCTTTGCAATTCCTTTCATTTTTTTGATAAAAAGAAAATTTTTATAACGAAAAAGAGCTGCCGATGATTTTTCGGTAGCTCTTTCCCTTACATACTCTTTCAATTTTTTCAAATTTTTCAATTTCGTTTTCAGTTCTTTTATACTTCTTCTTTAGATACCGAATTCCTGTGCCCAGTAAACTTCGCCATTTACTTCTACAGTGTAGATAGCTCCGGACTTGAACTCCGGCTTAAGGATGTTTGCTCTGTGTGCCGGAGAATTCATCCAAGCTACTACAACTTCATCAGCGCCATCGAAATACTGTGCTAAGTTCTCTCCGTAAAGAACGCTTGGGTCAGCTGTGTACCATGCAGATCCATCCGGTCTTGTGTGAGAAAAGCTTCTAACGATTTCTGTAGCTCTTACCTTAGCTGCGTTTTCGATCTGGAAGTTCCAAGTAAGTGGCTGAAGGCCGTTTGCAACTCTGATTTCGTTAACTTTAGTAAAAGCGGCTTTAGCATCGCCCTTTGCAGCGAATGCAGTCATAGCGAAAAATGCGGTAAATAATGCTGTAAGTACAACAAGTTTGATAACTAACTTTTTCATGTGATAACTCCTTCATAAAGAGGGAGTCAGGAAGCAGAATCAGTTCACCCTGGTCAGGGGATTCTTGATTGCAGCTGGCTGACATTTTACAGTCCCTATAGCTTTGCGTCGCCGGATTTC
>CALIEL010000047.1 GCA_938022235.1 Oribacterium parvum | reverse complement strand
CGTTTTTATAAGGGCTATAAAAGTCCCAACGGCGTAGAGCGGATTGAAACGGGAACCTCCACGGCTTGGTTGCATCATAAGGGAAGAAACAAGCATCATTTTGAATATTGGTGTGACTATGATTTACAAGACCCTAATCGTATGATAGGCTGTCCTGTGCCTTATCGTTATGTGGCGGAGATGTTTTGTGACAGAGTGGCCGCATCGAAGAATTATCAAGGGGAAAAATACAGGGATGACAGTGCTTACATTTACTATAAGCCGATGAAGGATTCTCCCTTGATTCATGAACGGACAAAAAAAGAACTGGAAGAATTGCTGTTGCTTTTAAAGGATAAAGGAGAGAAGGAATGTTTTGCCTTTCTTCGAAAAGAAGTAAAGAGGCGGAGAAGAGAAAAGGATTTTTTCTAAAAGAAAGGGGAGTGCAGTATGGCAATCGTTTACGACAAGGAAAAGGGGCTCATTAGTTTACATAGTAGAAACACCAGCTACCAGATGGGCATTGGTCCCTATGGGCATCTTTTGCATTATTATTACGGAAAAAGGGGAGAAGGGGATTTTTCCTACCTCTTCCAGTATAAGGACAGAGGATTTTCCGGTAATCCCTATGATGCGAATGCAGACAGAACCTACTCCATGGATACCTTGGCCCAGGAGTATTCTTCCTTTGGAAATGGAGATTATCGTATTCCGGCTTGTAGCATTTCCGGTTCTGACGGGGAGGGAATCTTAGACCTGCGCGTTAACCGGGTGGAAATTTTCTCCGGAAGAGAAGAGCTCTTGGGACTTCCCCATGCCAAGGCGGTAGAGGAATGTGAAACCCTTCGCATTTTCCTAAAAGAAGAAAGAAAGAGAGTGGAGGTGGAACTGGATTACATTCTTTATCCGGATGAGGATGTGATTGTCAGAAATGCCAGAATCAAAAATATTTCCGAGGAGGCTCTTTTTGTGGAGCGTCTGGATTCCCTCTCCCTGGACTTTTCCTATGGAGATTATGATCTGATTCATTTTTCCGGAAGGTACGGGATGGAGCGTCTCTACCGTAGAGAACCCTTACAGCAGGGCGTAAAGCATATTGCCTCCATGAGAGGAAGCAGTAGCCATCAGGAAAATCCCTTTGGTATTTTAGCGGGAAGAAACACCACGGAGCATAGTGGAGATTGCTATGGCTTTGCCCTTTTGTACAGCAGCTCCTTCCATCTGGATGTGGAGCGGGATTCCTACCGGGGAACCAGAGTTTCCCTGGGAATGCAAAATGACAATATGCACTACTTGCTGGAAGCGGGAGAAGAACTGCAAAGCCCGGAGGCTATCTTAAGCTTCGGGGATGGACTTAGCGCCTTAAGCAACCAGCTACAAAGCATGGTGAAGAAGTATATTGCGGCAACATCTCCTTTACCCTATTTTCCCATTTTGCTGAATTCCTGGGAAGCCTGCTACTTTAACTTCACCGGAGAAAAAATCATTGAGCTGGCAAGAGAAGGAAAAGCCCTGGGCATGAATCTGCTGGTGATGGATGACGGTTGGTTCGGAAAGAGAGATACGGATTTCTCCGGTCTGGGAGACTGGGTGACCAATGAAGAGAAGCTGGGAATGAGCTTGGAAAGCCTCGGACACAGACTGGAAGAAGAGGGGATGCATTTCGGCATTTGGATTGAGCCTGAAATGGTCAATGAAGACAGTGCTCTTTACCGTGCTCATCCGGACTATGCCTTGCAGATTCCCGGAGAGTCTCCCATTCGTTCCCGTTCTCAGCTGGTGCTGGATTTTTCCAGAAAGGAAGTGGTGGATGCAGTATTGGAAAGCCTGATTTCCTGCTTCCGTTCCGTGCCCCTTTCCTACATTAAAATGGATATGAACCGAAGCATTATGGACGTATATTCCCATGGGGTGAATTTCCAGGGAAGAGGAAAGATTTTGCACCGCTATTGTCTGGGGCTATACCGTTTTCTTTCCGGCTTAAAAGAGGCCTTCCCCAACGTATTAATTGAGGGATGCTCCGGTGGAGGCGGACGTTTCGACCTGGGAGCGCTCTATTACACGCCTCAGATTTGGCTTTCCGACAATACGGATGCTATTGAGAGATTGGAAATTCAATACGGTTCCTCCTTCCTTTATCCCATCCAATGTATGGGTGCCCATGTTTCGCAGGTGCCGAATCACCAGACCGGACGTGTGGTACCTATGAATACCAGAGCCATCGTGGCTATGAGCGGAAGCTTCGGCTATGAACTGGATCCTAAGGATTGCCGGAAAGAAGACAGGGCGGAAATCCATAAGCAGATTGCTATTGTGGAGGAGTTGGAGCCCTTGATGAAGGAGGGAAGCTATTACCGTCTCAGCGGTTATGGAGAGACGGGAGGCTATACCCCGCAGTCCGAAGACAGGGTATCCGGAAAACGCTTTACCGCCTGGTCCTTTGTGTCTCCTGATAAAAAGAAGGCCAGCCTTTCCGTGGTATGGCGGGATAAGAACTTTAATGGAGCCAATGAAATCCTTTATTGCAAGGGCTTAAAGAGAGAAGGAAAATACCGCCTGCGCTTACTCTTACAGGGCGGTTCCTTCCAAGATGAAGCCTTTGTGGAAAGCCTCCTGGAGAGAACGTACAGCGGATTTTCCTTGATGGAGGTTGGTCTTCCCCTTCCGGAAGGAAAAGGAGAGTACGACAGCTTCCTGCTTCTTATGGAAGAAGTTTAGAAAAGAAAATCTATAGTAAAAAGATTTTAGTCAGAAAGGTTTGAGGAAAATGTTGATTTCCACGAAGGGGCAGTATGCCCTACAGCTTATGGTTGATCTGGCAGAACATAACGGGCAGGGATATATTCCCCTGAAGGAAATTGCGACAAGGCAGGATATTTCGGAAAAATATTTAGAAAGCATCGTTAAGGTTTTGGTAAAAAAGGAGCTTTTGCTGGCTTTACGGGGGAAGGGAGGAGGCTATAAGCTGAAGAAGCCTGTAGCGGAATATTCCCTTTTGGAAATTCTGACTGCCTTGGAGGGCTCTCTTTCTCCGGTTTCCGATTTGGAAAAAAGAAGGGGAAGTCTTGGGGCTTGTAAAACCTATCCGGTATGGAAGGAACTGGACCGAATGATTCAGGAGTATTTTCAGGAGAAAACCCTTCTGGAGTTGGCCACCCCGGATCTGGCGGGAAATGATTTTGTTATATAAAGAGCTACTACAAACAGAGTCTTTTTCAAACTGTATAGGTCCGCATAGAGGCACGCTTTCGCTAACCTCGCCGACGCAGCGGTACTAAGCTTCAAGTATCGCTTTGCTCACTTTCAGCAAGTACCGGCGGGCTCAGATTGCCTCTGTTTCGGACCTATACAGCTTTGAAAAAGTAATGCATCTGTTTAATGGCTCTTTTTTCTTACAAAATCCGGGAAGGGCATATAGTATAGACAATCCTAAAAAAATATATAAATCCTATAATCCACATAAACATACTTGACTAGTATGTTTATGTGGATTATACTTTTTGCGAAGAAAATGCTTCAATATTTTATCTTGTAAGAGATAGTGCTTTTTGGAGAAGAAGTTTTACAAAGTAAAGAATGTACAGAGTAGCAGATTTACAGAGAAGAAAAGGAGAATGCTATGGGAAAGATTTATCATGCAGCGGAAGAATTGATTGGACGTACTCCGATTTTGGAGCTTAGCCATATCGAGAAAAAGGATGGTTTGGAAGCAAAGCTATTGGCGAAGCTGGAATATTTTAACCCGGCAGGCTCTGTAAAGGATAGAATTGCCAAGGGAATGATTGATGATGCAGAGGAAAGAGGCCTTTTAAAGCCCGGCTCCGTAATTATTGAGCCCACCTCAGGAAATACAGGAATCGGTTTATCCTTAGTGGCGGCAAGCCGAGGCTACAGAATCATCATTGTAATGCCGGATACCATGAGTGTGGAAAGAAGAACCTTGATGAAGGCCTATGGAGCAGAACTTGTGCTCACTGAGGGAGCAAAGGGAATGAAAGCTGCTATTGCCAAGGCGGAAGAACTTGCTGCAGAAATTCCCAACAGCTTTATCCCAAGCCAGTTTGAGAATCAGGCAAATCCTAAGACCCATGAGAGAACTACAGGCCCCGAAATTTGGGAAGATACCGATGGACAGGTGGATTATCTGGTATCCGGAATCGGAACCGGTGGAACCATTACCGGAATTGGCAGATATTTAAAGGAAAAGAATCCTGCTGTAAAGCTCATTGCGGTGGAACCTGAAGATTCTGCGGTGTTATCCGGAAAGGCTCCGGGACCCCATAAGATTCAGGGCTTGGGCGCAGGATTTGTTCCGGGAACCTTGGATACGAAGATTTATGATGAAATCATTACCGTATCC
>CALIEL010000046.1 GCA_938022235.1 Oribacterium parvum | reverse complement strand
TGGCTTCCGTGCTTTCACTTAATAAAAACTTTTTTCTGGCAGGCACATTGTAGAAAAGATCCCGCACCAAAATGCTGGTACCGTCCATTCCCCCTACTTCTTCCACCGGAGAGAAGCTTCCTCCCTCCACAAGGATTCTGTGGGCAAGAAAATCCTCCTGCCTTTTGCTGATACATTCCACCTTGGCCACGGAAGCTATGGAAGCCAAGGCCTCCCCACGGAAGCCGAAGCTTAAAATCTCTTCCAGGTCTTTGGGATTTTGGATTTTGCTGGTGGCATGGGGCATAAAGGCCCTCTCCAAATCCTCGGAAAAGATTCCCTCTCCGTTATCGCTTACCCGAAGAAAGCTGATGCCGCCTCCCTTAATCTCTATGGAAATAGCCGTAGCTTTAGCATCCAAGGCATTTTCCACCAGCTCCTTTACGATACTGCCGGGACGCTCCACCACCTCTCCTGCGGCAATTTGATTGATGCACTCCTGGCTTAATAGGTGAATTTTCAACGAAGTTTCTCCTTTAAACTAAACAACAGATTTATGGCTTCCAAGGGACTCATACTTTCAAAGGAATCATTCCGAATACAGTCCAAAACCTCTTTCTCTTCCTTACTTAACTCTAAAGCGGAATTTTTTCTTCTCGTTTCTCCGGCCTTTAAGCTAATTTCCGGAAAAACCTCTTCGAAGTTTTCTTCCAAGGCCTCTTCGAAGTCCAAATGCTGAAGGCTAAGATCCTTTTCATTCAAAAAAGCGGAGATTTCTCTGGCTCTATCCAGTACAGGGGCGGGAACGCCCGCAAGCTTGGCCACATCAATACCATAGCTTTCGTCTGCCCCTCTCGGCATAATCTTACGAAGGAACTGAATTTCTCCCTGCTCCTTGGATACCGCTATACAGTAGTTTTTCACATTTTCCAGCTTACCCTCCAAAACACTTAACTCATGGTAGTGGGTAGCAAAGAGGGTTTTTGCTTTGATTTCCCTGGCAAGATATTCCACCACTGCCCAGGCTATGGAAAGGCCGTCAAAGGTGGAGGTACCTCTTCCGATTTCATCCAAAATCAAAAGAGAATTTTCCGTAGCATTTCGTAAAATATTGGAAACCTCACTCATTTCCACCATAAAGGTAGATTGACCGGAGGCCAAATCATCGGAAGCCCCCACCCTGGTAAAGATTCTGTCGCAGATAGGAATATCCGCCTGCTTTGCCGGCACAAAGGAGCCTATGGAAGCCATCAGCACGATTAAGGCAACCTGCCGCATATAAGTGGATTTTCCTGCCATATTGGGGCCGGTAATAATGGCAATCTTCTCCTCTTTACCAAGCCTTGCATCATTGGGAACAAAGCTTTGATCCTGTAAAAGTTTTTCCACCACCGGATGACGACCGTCCACAATCGTTAAATTACCTTCCTCATTGATTTTCGGACGAACATACTGCTCCTGCATAGCCACCTTGGCCAAAGAAAGGCAGGCATCCAAGAAGGCAATTTCCTTTGCGGTTTTTTGCATTCTTCCAAGTTCCCGGGAAAGCTCTTCCCGCAAATTTACAAAGAGACTGTATTCCAGCTGTTGCAAATTTTCCGCCGCCCCCAAGATTTTATTCTGTAAATCCTGTAATTCTACGGTAGTGTATCGTTCTGCCTGAGCAAGAGTCTGTCTTCTGATAAAGTAATCGGGAATTTCTCCCTGATAGGACTTGGAGATTTCAAAACAGTAGCCGAAAATACGGTTATATTTGATTTTCAGGTTTTTAATTCCGCTTTTTTCTCTTTCCCGCTCTTCCAGCTGATTCAGCCATTCCTTCCCATGCTCTCCCGCCTCCCGGAAAAGTCGCACCTCCTCATGGAAGGAAGACTTAATGATTCCTCCCTCCTTAATGCTAAGGGGAGGATCCTCTTCAATGCATTCATCAATCCTGGTATAGAGCTCCTACAGCGCATCCATATCCTGTCCTAAGCCCTGTAAAAGCTTTCCGGAAAAGGAGCTTAAAGTCCTCTTAATCACCGGCAGGAATTGTAAGGAGGATTTTAAAGCCAGCATATCTCTGGCATTGGCGGAGGAAATACTGATTTTTCCGATCAGTCTTTCCATATCGTAGATGGAATCCAGATATTCCCTAAGCTCTTCTCCGTCAATATAACGCTGACAAAGCTCTTCGATACAATCTAAACGCTCCTCCATTTTCTTTTTTTCCCGAAGAGGGCGTTCCAGAAAATGGCGAAGCATACGACTTCCCATGGCGGTATGGGTTTTGTCCAGTACCCAAAGCAGGCTTCCTCGCTTTTTCTTGTCTCTAAGAGTTTCCCAAAGTTCCAGATTTCTCTGGGTGGAAAGGTCTAAAAGCATATAGTCTTCCCGATGAAAACGCTCTATATGTCGAATATGGGATAAAATATTCTTCTGGGTATCATACAAATAACGGAGGCAGGCACCTAAGGCTCTTCTTTCCAAGGGAGCATGCTCCAAGCCTAAGCCGGGAATGGAGGAGGAAAAATGGGAGGAGAGGATTTTGTCCGCCTCTTCCTTTCCAAAGTATTCCTTCTCCTTTTCCGTAATGCTTAAGGTAAAACGACTGTCCAAGGCGGAGCTTAATTCCTTATCCTCTAAAAAGCCTATGGGACAGAGAATCTCCTTTGGGGAAAAACGGGAGATTTCATCCAAAAGCTCCTTGCTATCGGAAACACTTAAACTGTAAAGCTCTCCGGTACTGATATCCACGGTGGCAAGGCCGATGCCGCTGTTTCCCGGATAAATAGCGGAAAGATAGTTATTTTTCCCTTCCTCCAAAGCCGTTTCCTCGGTCTGGG
Source organism: Oribacterium parvum (assembly GCA_938022235.1). Classification (GTDB taxonomy): domain Bacteria; phylum Bacillota; class Clostridia; order Lachnospirales; family Lachnospiraceae; genus Oribacterium; species Oribacterium parvum_A. The sequence goes on along the minus strand of CALIEL010000046.1, from coordinate 1,536 downwards.
TTCCGGGGGTAATTACCCGAATAATCTCCCTCTTGACCAGTCCCTTGGCAAGCTTTGGATCTTCTACCTGCTCTCCAATGGCCACCTTGAAGCCCTGGGAAACCAATTTGCTGACATAGGAATCCGCCGCATGGTAGGGGATTCCGCACATGGGAGCCCTTTCCTCCAGACCGCAGTCCTTTCCTGTAAGCACCAAATCCAAAGCCTTGGAAGCTTTGATGGCATCCTCAAAGAACATTTCATAAAAATCCCCAATGCGGTAAAAGAGGAGGGCATCAGGTACCTCCTTCTTGCTCTCCAAATATTGCCGCATCATAGGGGATAATTTTGCTTCATCCATTAAAGAACACTCCCATAGTAATAAAAGCCCATTGATTTATCCAAACGCACGGGAACAATTTCTCCGATTAAGCGTTCACCGCCTTCAAAATGCACCAGCACATTGTTGCTTAGTCGTCCGGTGAGCATATTCTCGGATTCTTTGTCCTTCTCTTCTACCAAAACCTCCATCACCTTGCCCAGGTCTCTTCCTTCTCTTTCTTCGGAATGAAGACGAATATGCTCCAGTAAGCGCTGAAAACGATCCTTTACCGTATCCTCCGGTACAGCCTCCCACTTGGCGGCAGGGGTTCCTGTCCGCTTGGAATACTGGAAGGTAAAGGCGGAATCAAACTTAGCGTAGGCAACCACCTCCATGGTATCCTGAAAATCCTCCTCCGTCTCTCCGGGGAAGCCTACGATAATGTCTGTCGTCAAACTGACATCCGGTAAAACCTCTCTTATCTTTTTCACCAAATCCATATAGGATTCCTTACTGTAATGCCGGTTCATCCTCTTTAAAATGGCAGTGGAGCCGGATTGCAGAGGTAGATGGATATGATTGCAAATGTTCTCATTTTCCTTCATCACTTGTAAAAGCTCATCGGAAAAATCCTTAGGATTTGGAGTCATAAAACGGAGTCTTTTAAGACCGGGAACCTTTGCAATTTTTGCCAAAAGCTCCGGAAAGGAACATTCCTCCTTCTTGTCCAAGCCATAGGAATTCACATTTTGCCCGAGAAGCATGATTTCTTTCACGCCGTCGGCAACCAATGCTTCACATTCCTTCAAAATTTCCCGGGAGTCTCTGGATTTTTCTCTTCCTCTTACATAGGGAACGATACAGTAGGTGCAGAAATTATTGCAGCCGAAGCTGATATTCACGGAAGCTCTAAAGGCATACTTTCTCTTGGAAGGAAGATTTTCCACGATTTCCGCACTATCTTCCAAAAGCTCTACCTTCTTTTCCTTGGAAAGCATGGTTTCCAAAAGATACTCTGCCAGCTTATAAATATTGTGGGTACCGAAAATCAGATGCACATAGGGATATTTTTTCTGAATGGTTTCCACCTCATCCTTTTCCTGCATCATACAACCGGTAATACCGATAATTAAGTCCTTATTTCTTTGATAGAGATGCTTAAGCTGACCGATACGTCCATAAAGCTTTTGGTTGGCATTCTCCCGGACGGTACAGGTGGTAAAGAGGATCACATC
>CALIEL010000045.1 GCA_938022235.1 Oribacterium parvum | reverse complement strand
TCAATTTCTATTTCTTTATTTTCGAAGGAAAATATATTGATCTTCCGTGGAAAGTTTATCCTCAAAGTTAAAATCCAGCCCCTTAAAGCCCTTGATTTCTTCTGCGTTTTCTATCTTATTTTCTGCCAAAAAGCGCACCATTTCTCCTCTTGCCATCTTGGCATAGACGCCCTTTTGCACAAGCTTTTCTCCTGACTTCTCATAAAAACCGCAGCTAATGTAGTGAATGGGAAATGATAATTCTTTCGGTTCATCTTTCCACATAATTTTTTTCCTCAGGATTCTATCCTTGGGAAGATATTTCTCTAAACATTTGGCATATTCTTTGGAGGCGAGATTGAGGATTAGCATAGGATTTTCATTTTCCAACGACTTTTCTCCCTCTTTTTGCAAACGCTCTTCTATCTCTTCCAAAAGCAATGCAGTCCAGATATCCTCACCCCAAAAGTCATACAGATTTTTAGAAGTACCAATCTTCGCCTTTGCCTGCATTTCCAAACGATAGGGAACCACCCCATCTAGGGGCTTTACCACGCCATAAAAGCCGGAAAGAATCCGAAGATGACTCTGTAAATACGCCAGTTGAGAGGCCTCCATAACAGAGGGAGCCATATACTGATACTGAATCCCTTCGTAGGATAAAATGGCAGGACTACAATTTCTTCTCAAATCCATCTTAGCTACTCTATCACTATTTTCCCTGGCCAAATCCTCATTACAGGCCCAAAGCTCTTTTAACTCTAAAAAAGAAAGAGATTTTAAATATTGTAAAAGGCGTTCCGTCTTTCCCGACAGATTCAATCCGGCTTTCAAAAATGTACTATTTTCCTCTGCTCCTGATTCCACAAAAAGAGGATAGCCTTGGTGAGGGATATCCAATTCAGATGTTTTCATTTTTTTCGCAGGAGAAATTATAATTTTCATAAAATACCTTTCCTCTAAAAACCAAGCTAACTATTCTCGAATTAAAAAATCATCCTTTTAAAACAAGCCAAAAGCTATGAAGAAATCCATATACCTTCCTTTGTCACAGTACAGGGTAAATACAGAATCTTTACCCCGGCCTGCCGGGCTTCTTCCAATGCGTCTCCAAAGGCCTTATGGGTCTCCACATTCGGATATACCATAGAAACCTTCGGCATGGCAATCACAAAAGCCAAAATAGCGATATAGCCCTCCTGTATAGCCTTCGTAAGTTCCCTTAAATGCTTTACTCCACGTTCCGTCGGGGCATCCGGGAAATAACCGATGCCGTCCCTTTCCAAGGTACATCCCTTTACTTCTAAGAGATATTTACGGATATTCCCTGATACATTGAGAAGCTCCTGACTCTGCATTCTTATATTTTCGGCCCGCTGCTCCTTTCCATTTCTTTCTTCTATTTCCCCATATTCCCAAAAGGCTTCCGGAAGCGCCATATCCCGTTCCAAATAAAAATCCACTCTGGAATCACGAAAAACATACTCCGGCTTTAGCTTTTCGAAGGCAAAGCCTCTGAGCCACTCCAAAACCACCTGATTCGGCGCCTGACTATCGATGTTTACCAACCCCAACCCCGCCTTCTCCACCGCCACCAAATCATAGGCAGTCTTACGATTGGGATTTCCGCTTTTCTCCAAATATACTTTAACCCCCGGTAGTAAGAGTTCCTTACAGCGCCCGGTATTTTTCACATGCACCGTTTCTACCTTACCCTCTATCTCCACATGGGCAATAAAGCGGTTTGGCCGGTCCAAAAATTTTCCTTCTACAATATTTTGATACTGCATACTTCCTCTTATTTTCCCAAAAACTCCTCTATCAATTTCTCCGTACAGAATCCCATGACAATGCCGGCTTAAGTTTTATCATTATAGTAAGAACTAGGACAAAGCCACATCCAAAGCCATCATAACGGTAAAGCCCAGGGCAAATAGTAAAACACCCACATTACTGTGCTCCCCCTCAGACATTTCCGGAATCAACTCTTCCACTACTACATAGAGCATAGCTCCCGCCGCAAAAGATAGGAAGATTGGCATATAAGGAGCGAATACCGGTGCAAAGAAAATCATCAGTAGAGCTCCAAGGGGTTCTACTGCGCCGGATAACACACCATTCAAAAAGGCTTTCCCCTTGCTTTGCCCCTTGCTATGAAGCGGTAGGGAAATAATGGCTCCCTCCGGGAAGTTTTGTGAGGCAATTCCCAAGGATAAG
>CALIEL010000044.1 GCA_938022235.1 Oribacterium parvum | reverse complement strand
CCCTTGCCTTCGGCTATATCCTTCCCACTACCGGGCGGATTCGGGACTTTAACCCATTAGAAACGTGCGCCGCTAGGCGCACAACTAAAAAAGCACCCAAACCCTTGAGGGTCTGAGCGCTTTCCTATTATTCTTTACTTTTCACAGTTTAACAAGTAGAAACAAAAATAAGACTGGCATTGTGGTATCCGTCTGAAATGGGAGGCAATCTGAGCCCATGGGTTCTTAGCTCTTGTCTTGTAAAAGCTTAGAACCCCTATGAGGCGAGGTTAGCGAGAGCGTGCCTCCATTTCAGACAGATACCTCATAGATAGCTTATTTTTATTTCAACTTTTATTTCTTCGTCAGATACTTACGAATATCCAAGGATGCGGCAATGAAGATTACGATACCGATAGCGATGTACTGCGCGTTGGCATTTACACCAAGGTACTGTAGTGCGGTCTTTAAAAGCTCCAAAACCGCCACACCGATGAAGGCACTGGATACCTTGCCTCGTCCTCCGGTTACGGATACGCCTCCTAGGGCGCATGCTGCGATAGCCTCCATCTCATAACCAAGTCCGGTATTTACGGATGCTCCTCCGGCCTTCGCACCCAGCATATAGCCTGCCATGCCGTAGAATGCTGCCGCCTTTGCATAAATCAATACCAAGGTAAGATTTACAGGAACGCCGGCAACTTCTGCCGCCTGTGGGTTTCCACCGATAGCATACATATATTTTCCATGTCTGGTCATGTTGAAGATGAACCAGGTAAGAGCCGCCATCAAAAGGGCGATCCAGATTAAATAGCTTAATCCCAAGAATTTTCCGGTAGAGAATATGGTATAGGACTCAATGTAACCTCCCAAAGGAGTTGCGTTGGTATAGAGAAGGCCTAAACCGTAGATGATTTCCATCATTGCCAGGGTGGCAATGAAGGGAGGTACAGAAAGGTAAGCGATAAACCAACCGGTGATGGTACCGAAGAGGGCACAAATCAGCATTACCAGGAACAATACCACGAAGGGATTCATCGGGCTAATCTTAAGTAAAATTCCGTTTCCCATGGAAGCCCAAGGCTCGGACTGGAAGAAACGTCCGGAATAATCCGCCTTTTGCAAAAGGGTTCCTGCAAGGCAGGCACCGAATCCGATCATACGTCCTGCGGAAAGGTCACAACCTGCGGTAATAACGCAGCCCGCAATTCCTAAAGCGATAACTAAACGATAGGACATATTGGCCAAAAGGTTCATTCCGTTATCCGCGGTCAAAAAGTTCTTTGTGGTTAATCCTGTGTAAATCACCAGGATGAACATAACGATAATAACGCCGTTATTAATCAGAAAATCCGTTAATTTTTGTTTTTGTGTCTTTTCCATTTTCTTTCCCCCTAAAACATCGTAGCAAAGTTCATTACATTTTCCTGGGTCATTTCTTCCTGCTGATTCAGCTCTCCGGTGAGCTTTCCGTTACACATTACGCAGATACGGTCCGCCATACCCAGAAGCTCCGGCATTTCTGAAGAAATCATAATGATTGCTTTGCCCTGTTTTGCCAACTCTTCCATGATTTCATAAATCTCATGCTTTGCCCCGATATCAATACCTCTGGTGGGCTCATCCATAATCAGAATATCCGGGTCTTTTGCCAGCCAGCGGGAAATGATTACCTTCTGCTGGTTTCCTCCGGAAAGATTTCCGATATGTTCTTTCATGCTGGGGGTCTTGATGGACAGACGCTTGATATTGTCATCCACCACCTTATTAATGGAAGGATGGTCCAGCATAATTCCTGCCTTTAAATACTTCTTATAAATCGAAACACCCACATTGTCCTTGATGGAGAGACAGCCGAAAATACCGTTTCCCCGGCGATCCTCGGTAATCATACCGATACCCGCATCCATGGCATCTCTGGGTCTTTTAATCTTCACTTCTTTACCGTGAACCTTGATGGTTCCTTTAGCCAAATGACGGATACCGAAGATTCCTTCCATCAGCTCCGTTCTTTGGGCACCTACCAGTCCGCCGAAGCCCAGAATCTCGCCCTTTTTGATGGAGAAAGAAATTCCCCGGAAGGATTTTTCATGGATAGAGGTCAAATCCTCCACCTCCATAATGGTTTCTCCAATGCTGTGATGATGCTCCGGATAAATATTGCTTAACTCTCTACCCACCATCTTGGCAATAATCTGCTCTGTAGTCATATCCTCTGCGGGCCAGGTTCCTACATAGGTTCCGTCACGCATGATGGTGATGTCGTCGGAAATCCGCTTGATTTCATCCATCTTATGGGAAATGTAAATCATGGCTACGCCCTTCTTCTTTAAGTCCCCCATAACCTTAAAGAGGAATTCTACTTCCTTATCGGAAAGAGAAGAGGTAGGCTCGTCGAAGATAATGACCTTGGCGTCGTGAGAAACCGCCTTGGCAATCTCCACCATTTGCATCTGTCCGATAGAAAGAGAGGACAGAGGTGCCTTCACATTGTAAGACAAACCAAGCTCGGCCAACCACTTCTCCGTATCCTGATTCATCTTCTTATGGTCAATCATCTGAATCGGTCCGATTTTTTTCACCGGGAAACGTCCCAGATACATATTTTCCGATACGGAACGAGCCAGTACCGGCTGTAATTCCTGATGCACCATGGCTACACCGTGCAGCATAGCATCATCAGGATTGTTGATTTCCACTTTATTTCCATCCAGATAAATCTCTCCCTGATCCATCTTTTAAATTCCGAACAGGCACTTCATCAGGGTGGATTTTCCGGCTCCATTTTCTCCCATTAAGGCATGCACCGTTCCGGGACGAACGGACAGCTGCACCTGGTCTAGGGCCTTTACACCCGGAAATGATTTGGAGATATTTTTCATTTCTAACTTATACTCTGCCATTTCCTCCTCCATTTCTTCACACTACTCTCGGAATGAAAAACAATCGGGGAGGCAAATACACAATGCATCTGCACTCCCCAAATTCGTTCTGTATTGGGAAAATGTTTTCTGCTCCTATTTCTTTAGCAAATCTCCATTTTCCTGATAATCCATGCTTTGAAAAAGTTTTCCTGCAAATCTTATTACTTTAAGAGATTTAATACGTCCTGTGCGTTGTCCTTGGTAACCTTTACATAGTCACAACCGATGTAGTGATCATTTCCCTTACCGCCGAGGTAGTTGATTGCTGCATCTCCTGCTGCGTGGGACTGTGTAAGGAAGTCATTAAATACGGTTCCGGTCTGTGTTCCTGCCAATACATTCTGGCAAGCTTCCTCAAGAGCGTCAACACCTACTAAGTAGATATCCTTTCCAACGGTTCTTCCTGCTGCCTGAATAGCCTGTAAAGCACCAAGAGCCATGGAGTCGTTGTTACAGAAAACAACCTCGATATCCTTACCGTTCTTTGCCAATGCGTTAGCAACCAAAGACTGTGCAAGAGCCTGATCCCAGTTACCAACCTGCTCGTCTAACTTATTTACTTCCATTCCGGCATCCTGTAATGCCTTAACGGAGAACTCTGTTCTGTACTGTGCATCGATGTTCTCAGGGTCGCCCTTAATCATGATGTAGTCAACTTTTCCGTTTCCGTTCATATCCAGCTTGTCCATTCCAACAGCGGAAATGATTTCTCCCTGGAAGGTTCCGGACTGACGAGCGTCACAACCTACATAGGTTACATCCCAGTTCTTCTCTTCCCATCTCTTCTCTTCGTCCTGATCCGGCTCTCTGTTGATGTAAACCAATGGGATTCCGGCAGCCTGCACCTTATCGGTGATGGTTGCAGCAGAGGAAGAGTTAACAGGGTTAACAATCAAAACGTCTACCTTGTCGGTGATGAAGTTCTCGATCTGGTTGGTCTGTGTAGCCTGGTCGTTGGCACCATCCATAATCTTAATGTTCTCTTTCTTGAATCCCTTGGATACAAGATAGTTCTCCAGCTCTGTACGGAAGAGGGTCATGAAGTTATCAGAGAACTGATAGATACATACGCCAACCTTCTTGTCGCTGAAGTCTCCGCTCATTTCTTCCACAGCGGCCTTGGTTCCTTCCATCGCCTTCTCTGTCTCTTTTGCACTTTCCTTCTGCTCAGCAGCTGCGGTAGTGGTCTTTCCGGCATTGCTGCTGCCACATGCAGCTAACATAGATACGGCCAATGCGGATACTGTTAAAGTGCTTAAAATTCTTTTCATTTTTTCCTCCTGTTCGAAATAACTTTCGATTATGTTTATTAACAAGGAGGATTATAGCTTTTCTTTTTTTAAAAAAAAATAGAGTTTTCTTCTTTCATTCTTAGAATTTTTTAGAATTCGGAAGTTTGGTGTTTTTCTACAAATAAAACGGTTTTTCAGCAGTATAGGTCTGGAATCAAGGCACGCTCCCGCTAACTTCGCCTCCGCATCGGATACTAAGCGAAAAACTTCAGTTCCTTCGTTTTTCACAAGTACCGGCGGGCTCAGACTACCCCTCTTTCAGACCTGTATTGCCGAAAACTGACAGGTTCTTTTTTTCAAATCCCAAACTGTCCTTCGTCTGTATATCGATACTTCTAGACTTCAGAATCCTCCTCGATATTTTTACTATCCGATAAAATGTATAGAGGTCTATCCTTCAGTTCTTCAAAGAGAATAGCGATATATTCCCCAATAATTCCGATGACGAAAAAGAGCACCGCAAACATAAAGCAAAGCACCACCACGATGGTGGCATAGCCGGAGGGGGCGCCCTTTCTGGTTAAAAGGGTGTAAATCAAAAGCAGGGTTCCCAGTCCGCCGCTGCAAATGGCCGCAAAAATTCCGAGCTGTAAGGGAAGGTTGGAAAAGGTAAAGAGGGTGTTTTTGGAAAACTGCCAAAGCTTGCCCAAAGAATAATGACTTTGTCCCGCCTGTCTTGCCGCCGCCTCATAGCGAATGCTGGTTTTGGGAAAGCCTACGGACTGGACAAAGCCCCGAAGATAACGGACCTTTTCCCGATAATGCTTCTTTAAAACCTGCTGCACCTTTTTGGAAATGCCGAAGAAGTCGGAGGCATTTTCCTCAAAATGCACCGGAGAAACATGGTTTAAAATCCAGTAAAACAGGGCGGAGGTAACATTTTTCACAAGGCCTGCGGAAGGATTCTTGGTACGCACCATGGACACCACCTGATAGCCCTCCTCCGACTTTTTCAGCATTTCGGAAATCAGTTCAGGGGGATGCTGTAAATCCGCATCCATAAAGACCAGGAAATCTCCCTTGGCATGGTCCAGGCCTGCGGTCATAGCCGCCTCATGGCCGAAGTTCCGGGAAAAAGACAATACCCGCACGTGTTCCTTGTCTCTCTCTGCAAAATCCTCTAAGAGAATGGCACTTTTATCCTGAGAACCGTCATTGACAAAGACAATTTCATAGCCATAGCCCAGCTCCTGTAATTTTTCACAAGACTGACTGCAATGCTGGTAAAACTGCTCCAAGCTGTCTTCCTCGTTATATACAGAAACAATTACACTACAAATCTTTTCCAAGTTCATCCCTTCTCTCTAAAACAATCCCTCATTGAAATGATTTTTCTTGAGCCTTTTATCCGTCCTAACTTTTTAGCCATCTTTGTTCAACGACTTTAGCAAGATCTTCTACCCTTCACCGTCTTAAATCATTTCCTCGTGGCTAGGTACCTGCTCTTCTTTCTTCGGCGGTGTCATATAATCTCCATATAGCATCTTCAGCACACTATCGAAGTCTTTCGGCACCGGAAATTCCTTTCCGGCAAAGGGCTTATACTGCACCGGCTCTTCCCAGCTGTATTGCACTTTACAATACTGGAAATCCGGCTGATAGTTGGAAAAATACAGGAAATCCTCTCCTCTTCTTTGGCTCTTTTCTCTTCTTGCTCCCTGAGCCCATCTGTCCTGCAAAGAAAAAAGAAAGGGCAGGGGAAAGCATTTTCCCAAAGTGGCAAGAACCGCCACAAAAAGCTTTGCCATTGGAGAATACTTCTGAAAATCCAGCTTCCTCCGATGTCCCATGGCCAGGCCGAAAATCATCTGCTGTCGAAAACGATACAGCTTATCTAAAAAGGCATTTCTCGGGCAGTCATCCAAAATGAAGCAGTCCACCCAAAGATGATTCAGCTTTCCTTCATAAAAGGCATCCTCTTCTCCCTCAACTTCCCTTCTTTTGCTGTTAAGATCCACCACACGGGGCACAAAGTCGTAAAAGGAACGACCATTTCTATAGCTGTTAGGCATGAGTAAAGCAAAGTTTTCCGAAAGTTCATCCTTCGCCACCCTTTCAAACTTTTCCCATTCCTCCCGTAAAAAGCAAAGATCCACATCATCATCCCAGGGGATAAAGCCTTCATGGCGAATGGCTCCCAGCAGGGTTCCCGAATCTAAGCGGTAGCTGATTTTATGTTTTTCACAAATACGGTGAATCTCCTCCAAAATGGCGAAGCCCCGCCTCTGCTTTTCCGCTAAATCCATACCCTACCCTTTCTACGGTTTTTACCCTAAAATAGCTTTACTCTCATTGCTCCGAGGCAAAGGCCAAAATCTGTGCTTCGGAAAACTTCCGTAAGTCTTCTCCTCTGTGCCATGCCTTATACCAATCCACGGTTTTCTCCACCGCTTCCTTCACGGTATAACGGGGCTTCCAGCCAAAGACTTTCTTTAACTTCTCCGTGCTTAACTGTAAAAATCCCGCTTCATGGGGAGCATTGGGCTCCGCCTGATTCTCCCAGCTTGCATTCTCTCCCCAGAACTCCACGAAAAGCTCTGCCAAGGCTCCTGTGGTAATGGCATCGGAAAGCTCCGGCCCCACATTGTAATAGCCGGCAAATTGCTTTCCCTCTTCCTTTGCCTGTCTTGCCACGATTTCCAGATAGACAAACAAAGGCTCCAATACATGCTCATAGGGGCGGACGGAATAGGGATTTCGAATGCCGATGGGCTCTCCCTTAATGCTCTTCCGTACACAGTCCGGGATAATACGATCCTTGGCAAAATCCCCTCCCCCGATGACATTTCCGGCTCTTGCGGTGGAAATCCGCGGAAGAAAGCTTTTGCCTTTCCCGTAGGCGGAATCCTCGGAAAAGAAGGACTTCTGATAGCTATGGGTTACCAGCTCCGAGCAAGACTTGGAGTTGGAATAGGGATCGTGTCCGTCCAGCTTCTCCTCCTCCATAAAGGCGTGTCCCTCCTGGTCCGGATTCTCGTAAACCTTGTCCGTAGTAACATTTAATACGGAACGAACAGAGGGACAATGCCGTACCGCTTCCAGAAGATTCACCGTTCCCATCACATTGGTCTCGTAGGTTTCTCTGGGGAACAGATAGGATTCCCGCACCAGGGGCTGTGCCGCCAAGTGGAAAACCAATTCCGGCTCCGCCTCCTGCATCGCCTTCCTTAAATGGTCATAATCCCGCACATCTCCCTCGATAGAATGCATTCCTTTTTCTAAATTCAGGAGGGAAAATAGGGCCCCCGGCTCTTCCTTTAGAGCATAGCCGGTGCATTCCGCTCCCATCATTTGCAAAATCAAACTAAGCCACGCCCCTTTAAAACCGGTGTGGCCTGTTAAAAATACTTTCTTCCCCTGATAAAAGGCTTTTAATTCTTGAAAATGCATTTGCCCCCTACTCCCTTAAAGCCGATACTTCCTATACTGATTTACTGATTTCCTAATAACAATTCATGACAAACGTACACGCTATAGAGCCCTTGCTACCAACGCTTCCAGGGCGCCTTGCCGCTTGCCCACAAATCTTCCAAAAGCTTCTTCTCTCTCTGGGTATCCATGCACTGCCAGAAGCCGTCATGATAATAGCCCATCAGTTTGCCTTCCGCTGCAAGATTCTGCATGGGGCTTTGCTCCAAGATGGTATTGTCGTCCTGAAGATAGTCAAAGATTTCCGGCTCCAGCACCATAAAGCCTCCGTTAATCACCGCGCCGTCCTTTTCTTCCTTCTCCCGGAAAGAACGAATCTGCCCTTCGGCATCCACATCCAAAACTCCCTTTTGCTGAGCAAGGTTTACCATGCTGATGGTTGCCGGCTTGCCATGCTTTTTATGGAAGTCCAAAAGAGCCTCCAGATTCACATCGGAAACTCCGTCTCCATAGGTCAGCATAAAAGGCTCATGCTTTAAGTATTTTTCCACCCGCTTTAATCTTCCGCCGGTCATGGTGTGAAGGCCGGTATCCACCACGGTTACCTTCCAGTCCTCCGCCTCGCTATTGTGAACCTCCATGGTATTCTTTCCCATGTCAAAGGTAATGTCCGCATTGTGCAGGAAATAGTTGGCAAAGTATTCCTTAATCAGGTACTGCTTATAGCCTGCCAAAATAATAAATTCCTTAAAGCCGTAGGAAGAATAATATTTCATGATATGCCATAAAATAGGCATTTCTCCGATTTCAATCATGGGCTTCGGCTTTAAATGGGATTCCTCCGAAATTCTGGTACCTAAGCCTCCTGCAAGAAGAACAACCTTCATGTCTTCCGTCCTTTCTTTTTTTCTTTAGAGTATAGCACAGAGTCCTTAGAAAATAACAGCGGAAAGATATCTTTAAGGATTCCTTCCGCTATTTTTTCTGCTATTTTTCTCACGCATTTTCCAAAAAAGGAAAGAAAGGAGAAAGGCCAAAACTGCCGGTAAAATCCAGCCCATCCCAATAGAAAAAAGAGGGATGTGGGAAAGAAGCTTCATCATCTTCTCATGAAAAGGAATCCCTGCAAGCAGCTCCTTCGGCAACGCCTTGTAGGCATCCAAAAGGGCAAAGGGCGCGGTAACATAAAGGGCGGTTTGGAAAATCTTTTTTTCAAACCGAAAATGCTCTCCAATCAGACAAAGCAATATCAGCACTATACTCATGGGATAAATAAAATAAAGCGCCGGAACGGTATATTGGATAATTCTGCTTAAGCCTAGGTTGGAAATGGCAAAGGAGAAGAAGGTAAACAAAAGCACAAGCTTTTTATAGGGAAGACCTTTAGGGAACATTTCAGCAAAAGCCAGACTGGTGGAGGTAATCAGCCCCACTGCCGTTTTTAAACAGGAAAGGCAAATGATAATTCCCAACAGAATGCCGCCAAATCGCGGAAAGTAATGGGTGGAAACAGAATGCAGGATGTCTCCTCCATTAGCCTGCAAAGAAAAAAGACTTCTGCTGCCCGCTCCGGTAAAGGCCAAAGCAAAATAGACGATTGCCATCATTGCCGTAGTAATGCTTCCGGAAATAATACTTAAGCGAGAGACCTCCTTTCCGTCCATTGCTCCTCGATTTTTAATGGTCTCAATCAAAATGTTACCAAAGGCCAGAGCCCCCACCACATCCAGGGTGTTGTAGCCCTCTAAAAGTCCGGTGACAAAGCTGTTTTTCGCATATTCTTCTGTGGGAGGGAGGCTTTGAATGCTCCCCATAGGATGCAGAAAGGCCGTAAGCAAAAGAATCCCCAAAAAGAAGAGAAAGAGCGGATTCAGAATTTTCCCCACATAGGTCAGGATATTTCCCGGTCGCAGGGAAAAATACAGCGCCGCCAAAAAGAAGAGTAGGGTGAAAATCAGCAGTCCCGGTCTCTGATGGGCTTCTCCGATAAAGGGATAAAGCCCCACTTGAAAGGAAACTGAGGCGGTTCTGGGAATGGCAAACAGGGGTCCGATACAAAGATAAAGAAGACAGGAAAAAAAGGTGGAAAAGTTTTTTCCACCTTTAGAAGCCAACTCCGCCATACTGGCAGATTCCGTGCGGGCCATGGCTATAATCGCCAAAAGGGG
>CALIEL010000043.1 GCA_938022235.1 Oribacterium parvum | reverse complement strand
GCGGATGAGGCGGAGGTAGAAGCGGAAGAAGCGGAAGAAGCGGAAGAAGCGGAAGAAACAGCGGAAGAAACAGTGGAAGAAGAAGCGGAAGAAAGTACAGAAGGGCAGGAGGACGCGAAGGCATTGGACCCGGAACAGTAGGCAGGGACCTTTTGCAAGAGGAAGAAAGCTTTATCGAAGCTTATCTTATGGAATTAGAGGCGGAGAAGGAAGTAGAGCTGGAAGAAGACAACGAAGTATTCGAGAACTCGGAAACCGAAGATAAATCAGAGACTGATGTGGAACCGGAGCCAGAAGAGGACTTAGAAGAGATTCGGGAGCCGGAACTCGAAGAAGAATCGAAAGACTTAAACCTTCTCCCTGCAAGGGGAACCTGCCGTAGAAAGCCGTTAAGAAACTGTTATAGAGAAGAAAAGGGAGTGCAAAGAAATTCCTGGAGAAAGGAGAAATGCAAGTGGAGGCTAAGTTAAAAATCAAATATCATGTAAAGGAGCTGGAAAAGCTTCGCTACATTGACGGAAAAAGTGACTGGATTGATTTACGGGTAGCGGAAAATGTCAGTATGAAGCAGGGAGAATACCGCCTAATCAGTATGGGTATTTCCGTGGAAATTCCCAAGGGCTATGAAATGCTGATTGTTCCCAGAAGCTCGGCCTATAAGAACTTCGGTATTTTGCAAACCAATGCCATGGGAGTGGTGGATGAATCCTTCTGCGGTGACAATGACATTATCCATATGCCTATCTTAGCCATGCGAGATACGGAAATTCATATCAATGATCGAATCGGACAGTTCCGCTTGATGCCTCACCAGCCGGAGGTGCATTTTATTGAGGTGGATCATCTGGATAACGAAGACCGTGGGGGTTTTGGCACCACCGGGAAGGCATAATAGGAGGGGAAAATGCAAAAAAGGAAGAACAAAAAAGGAAAAAGCTTAAGCTCTTTTCTGCTACTCTTTCTCCTTCTCTCTTTAAGCCTTTTTGCCTGTAAGAATAAGGCGAAGGAATATCGTCTTCTGGGAATCGAAGCTCTGGAACGGGGAGACGGAAAGACGGCATTGGAAAACTTTAATCTGGCCTTGGAGAAAAGTAACGGGCAGGTCTCCGCTTTGCAAATGGATATTCTCGCTTATAAGATTGAGGCGGAAATTCAATTGGGGAATATTTCCGATGCGGAGGAAAGCCTGCAAAGTTACAAGACCTTGGCGAAAAAAGATTTGCCCCTGCTGGAAGAGAGAATTGCCGGAAAAAAGCTGATTCAGGAGCTGGGAACTGCTTTGAATGACAATAAGCTGGAGGATGCGGAGAAGCTCCTTTCAGAAATCAAAGAAAAGGGGCTGGAAGAAGATAGGGAATATCTTTTTGACGGGGCGGTATATCTGGAGAAGACCGCCAAATGGCAGGAAGCTTATGAAGCCTTTCAGCAATACTGTACCCGTTATCCGGGAGATGAGGATGCGAAAAGGGAGCTTAGCTTTCTGAAAAACCGTATGGAAGCCTTGGAGAAGAATCCGTTGTTGAAAGAAAAAGCGGGAATTACGGAAAAGCAGGAAACAACGGAGACTACAGAGACAACAGAAGGAAGCAATTAAGAAAAGCACACTATTTCAAAAGGAGCTGGAGAATAATCGGAGAAGTTTTCTATCTTGCATAGAGTCTATGTAAAACTTGATTATTTTATAGCTCCTTTTTTAGTGTCAAAAATCCGTAGTCAAAACTCAATTATTTATGGAGTAGATTCAAAAAAATATTAGAACCAAAAAACTTTTAGGAATGCATTCCAAAAACTATCACAAAATAAATAGTTTTTGGAATTAAATCCAAAAACTTTACTTTCTATAGAAAGGATGCTATTCTCAACGGGAAGGGAGGTGCCGGGGTGATTATAAGAGAAGAATATCTGAATAAGCTAAAGGCTCTCAAGGATAAACACATTATCAAGATTGTGACCGGAATAAGAAGATGCGGAAAATCAACGCTACTGCTCCAGTTCCAAGATTGGCTGTTAGAGCAAGGGATTGATCAATCCCAAATTATTTTTATTAACTTTGAGGACCTAGAGTATGAGGACTTGAATAATTATAGAAGTCTTCATCAATATATTAAAGAGAATTTAAAGAAAAACAGCAAGACTTATATTTTTCTGGATGAAATTCAAAATGTAGATAAGTTTCCTAAAGTATTGGATAGTCTACAGTTAAACCCGGATATAGATTTGTATGTGACCGGCTCCAATGCCTATATGCTTTCCAGTGAGATAGCTACCCTGATTTCCGGAAGATATATCCAGATTGAGATGCTTCCTCTGTCTTTTAAGGAATATTGTCTGGCAAAGGGGGGCTATGAAGACAGAGCAAGAAAATATACCGATTACTTGTTAAGCAGTTCCTTTCCCTATGCTTTAGCATTGGATTCCGAACCCAATATCATCAGAGATTACTTGGAAAGTATCTACAATACGATAGTCATTAAAGATATCATGAATCGGAAACAGGTGACGGATTCCATGATGCTTCAAAGTGTTTTGAAGTTTATTTTTGACAATATCGGGAATCCCTTCTCCACCAAGAAAATAGCGGATACCATGACTTCCGACGGTCGAAAGATTGATTCTAAAACGATAGAAAAATATCTTGCGGCTTTGAAGGAATCTTACGTCATTTATCAGGCTAAACGCTTTGATATCAAAGGGAAACAGTACCTTAAGACCTTGGATAAATACTATGTGGTAGATATTGGTCTTCGATATATGCTTCTGGGCAAACAAGCTATGGATGCAGGCCATATATTGGAAAATATCATTTATTTGGAACTGCTTCGCAGATCCTATGATGTGTATGTGGGAAAGGTAGATAGCTTTGAAGTGGATTTTGTCGCACAGAATCAGGACGGCAATCATTATTATCAGGTGGCTTTGACGGTAAGAGAAGAAGCTACCTTGAATAGAGAATTAAGACCGCTGCGAATGCTTCAGGACGACTATCCCAAGCTAGTCCTTACTTTGGATGATGACCCTCCAAGGGATATAGACGGCATAAAGATTCTGAATGCAAGAGACTGGCTATTGGATTTGGAACAGTAGAATGGAAATTGAAACTGTACATGTGGAAATCAAAGTCTAGACATGGAAAATTTCTTGCTAGGACAGGAAAAGGATAGTATACTTTTTTCTCGTATACTTATACCAAAAGGAGAGTAGCGGATGGCGAAGAAAAAAGCGGGAAAACAAGTAGGAGAAAGAGGTGGAAATATGGCAAGATATGAGGAATTATCCGTAGAGGAATTGGAAGCCTTAAGAGCGGAATTAAAGGACGAATACAGGCGCTACCAGACCATGGATATGAACCTGGATATGAGTAGAGGAAAGCCCTGTAGAGAGCAGCTGGATTTGAGCAATGATATGATGGATGCTTTGGACAGCAATGCGGATATGTATTCCAGCGAAGGTGTGGATGTTCGAAATTACGGAGTATTGGATGGAATTGCAGAGGCCAAGGAGCTTCTTTCCGATATGATGGAAAATCATCCTGACCATATCCTCATTTTCGGAAACTCTTCTTTGAATGTGATGTATGACTCCATTTCCCGTTCCATGACTCACGGTGTTATGGGAAGTACCCCCTGGTGTAAGCTGGATGAGGTAAAGTGGCTTTGCCCTGTTCCGGGCTATGACCGTCACTTTGCGATTACCGAGTACTTTGGCATTAAAATGATTCCGGTACCCATGACAGAGCAGGGCCCGGATATGGATATGGTGGAAGAGCTGGTAGCTTCCGATGAGGCGATTAAGGGAATCTGGTGTGTGCCGAAGTACTCCAATCCTCAGGGCTATAGCTATTCCGATGAGACGGTACGCCGTTTTGCCCGCCTGAAGCCGGCAGCCAGAGACTTCCGTATCTACTGGGACAATGCCTATGGTATGCATCACCTTTATGACCATGAGCAGGATTATTTGATTGAGATTTTGGCGGAGTGTAAGAGAGCGGGGCATCCGGATTTGGTGTATAAGTTTGCCTCCACCTCCAAGATTTCCTTCCCGGGCTCCGGTATTGCTTCCATGGCAACCAGCTTAAACAACCTGGAGGATATTAAGAAGCAGGTACAGTACCAGACCATCGGACACGATAAGGTAAACCAGCTTCGTCATGTTCGTTTCTTCCAGGATATTCACGGTATGGTGAAGCACATGCAGAAGCATGCCAATATTCTTCGTCCAAAGTTTGAGATGGTGGAGGATATTTTCGAGAAAAACCTTGCAGGCACCGGCGTGGGAGAATGGACCAAGCCGAAGGGGGGATATTTCATCAGCTTTGAAACCCTGCCCGGCTGTGCCAAGGCTGTAGTGGATAAATGTAAGAAGGCGGGAGTAACACTGACTCCTGCAGGCTACGCCTTCCCCTATAAGAAGGATCCCAATGACAGCAATATCCGTATTGCGCCAACCTATCCCCCACTGGAGGATTTGCGTATTGCTTCTGAGCTTTTCACCCTCTGTGTAAAGCTGGTGAGTGTGGAGAAGCTTTTAAAGGACAAGAAGGAAGTACAGGCGTAAACGCTACTCTTCCCCTAAAAATTCCTGTAAAAGATAGGTATAGACCTTTTGGTGCTTGGCCTCCCATTTTAAGCAAAGGGCCTTGGCACTTTCTTCATCGGGAACCGTAAGCTCCACTCTACAGAGCAGGGTGCGATTTTCCCGAATTTCCAACTGCACAAGGTATTCCTTTGTGTCTGTCTCCGAATAATCGGAATATAGGGCCGCCTCACTTTGCAGGCGGCTTTTGTTTTTGGAAAGAAAGAGGTCTATATCCTCCCGTACCAGCTCCGGAATATCCTGGGAAAAGAAGTTTAATGTCTGCTTGCCCTCCTCCGTGATTTCGTAGCGGGTGGTGCTTTGGCTGTGTTCTGCGGAAATGAGAGAAGCCTCCACCAAATCATTGATGCATTGCTGTAAAGTGAAATAGGTGGTATATTCATTATCTAAAAAAAATCCGCTAAGCCGACTGTTGCTTAGGGGGTATTTTACGGAATGAAGTAAGTAAAGAATCATCAGTTTGTATTGTGTCAATGCTTCTGTAGCCATAAATTCCTTTCTTTATCCCCTAAAGGGGGGTCTCAGCTTATTCAGAATATAAATATTTGCAAAATGCGCTTTTTTCTAAGAAATACGCTATACTGCTCTAGGGAAAATATTTTTCCTAAAGTCGGCTTTCCTCTTCGTGAGAAAAGACTTTTAGCCCAAAAGAGAAGCAATCTTTTAGCGCAAGAGAAAAAGCAAAGAATGGAATTAGTTTAACAGAATTGTAAGCCTAGTTGCAATAGAAGGAAGCGTTAATGGAAAATTCTGTCTTTCTCGAAAGGGCTTCCTGTGCTAAAATAAAGCCCTATGGAGAGTTTGCTATGAGAGAAAAAATCAATAAGTTAGCCAGAGGAATTATCGAGGAAGGAATCCCTTCCCTGCATTTTTCTGTTGAGAAGATTATGGCAGTAATTCCTTACCGGGAAAGTCGAACATTTGAAATCTTTTTGCAGTCGGTAAATGGAGTGGCCATGCGAGGCCTGGTCTATGCCAAGGGCCCCTATCTTACCCTGCATAAATCCGCCTTTGGAGGTGTGCGTACCAAGGTAAGCTTTACCATTGATACGAAGAATCTGGGGGATGAGGAGGAAATCAAAGGGGAGCTTTGCTTTGTGTACAATGGGGGAGAGAAGCGGATTCCCTATTCTTTTGTGGTGGAAAAGCAGCCCTCTGCAAAGCAAATCCATGAGATTAAGGATTTTTCTCATTTGCAACAGATGGCGGAGGAGGACAGAAAGGGCTGTAGCCGAATCTTTGATTACAGCGACTTTTTGGAAGCTCCTATTTTTCAGGATATCACCGCCCTTAGACTTTATGAGCTTTTAAAGCCCTGCGGGGACAGGACTCTTGCTTTAGAGGAGTTTTTGACTTATTTCTCTCATCGGCCTAAGAATGCCAAGAAGCGGGAGGTGCTTCCCTACCAAAGACGAGAGGAAAGGGAGGAGGTTCTCCATTTTCCGGAGGATGCAAGCCTGGAAGAAAAGATTACGGAGTGCATTCACAGAGGAGATTGGAGCCTTAGTGCCTTTGCCCTCTATAAAAAGGGTGTAGAGGAGAATGTTAAGATTACCAAATTGTACGAGAATCTCCTTTATGCTATGCCCATGGGCTATGCGGAAGAATTGCCTAAAGGGGTATATCTTTATTTCTCCTATGAGTATCGTTTAGAAGAGGGGATTAAGCTTCCTCTTTATTATAATATTTTGAAGAATTTCCAGGAAGGTTCCGAGATTTTCTCCCACTTTGCAAGACCGATGCAGGACTATGCCATTTCCTGTCTTTTGCAGGGGGAGATTAATGAGGAGCTGGCTTTGTTGTATAGCAAGCTGATTTTACCGGAAATGATTGATGAACGGATGGCGGAGTTCCTTCCGAAGATTTTAAACAGCTATCTGGTGGAGGTGGAGGATCAGAATATTGAGCGTTTGGTTCTGACCCACCCTGCTTTGCGTCGGGAATGTTCCTTCCCGGTGAAGGGGGGATTTTGTACGGTACCCATGCCCCTTCCCAATATGATTCTTCTTTTCCAGGATGCATTAGGAAACCGATACAGTCGGGTGCCTCACAGAAAGACCAGACTGATGGAAGAGGCGGAATTGGAGAAGAAGTGCCAAAGCCTCTCGGAGGATAAGGGCATTTTCCTGATTCGGAAGACCCTTAGCCTGGTGGAAAAGGGGATTTCCGACAGTAAGGATTTGGAACTGATGGAAAAGGCCTTTTCCTATGAGGACTTTACCCTGTATTTTCGGATGAAGATTTTGCATCTGATTCTTTCCTATCATAAGAAGGCGGAGGGAGTAGAGTTCCCTAAGGAGAATCTGGAATTTCTCCATGCCCTTCCCTTTGCCGCTTTAAAGAAGGAAGAGAAGGAGGATGTGCTTAGTGCCCTGATTTATCGGGGAGATTATGACAAGGCTTTGGAATATCTCATTGCCTATCCCTACCTTTCCTTGGATAAGCGGGCTTTGGAGGCATTTTTAGAGGGGGCTCTTTCCGAAGGGCAGGGAGAGAAGGTTTACGGGGAAGAGGAAAGAGAGATGCTTTTGTATCTTTCGGAAAAAGCCTTTCTTTCCAAGCTGGAAAAGGACAGTATTCTTCATTTCCTTTTGGAGGAATATAACGGCACCACAGAAGAGATGCTGCAAATGATGCGGGTAGCAGACCAAAGGAAACAGCAGAAGGCGAAGATTCCTTCTTCTTCCTTCTTAAACATGGGGGAGCGGCTTTTGGCCCAGAGCCTTTTTACGGAAAAACGCAAGGAAAGCGAAGAAATTTTTGCTCTTTATACCCGTTACGGGGGAGCGGATCCTTTACTTCTTCGTGCCTTTTTTACAGCCTATTCTGCCTCTGTCTTCCTGGGACAGAAGCCGGAAAAAGAATGGATTATGCAGCAGATTTTTGAAGAGGTCAGGGGAGAAAGCCATAAGGAAAGAGTACCGGTACTTTATCTTTTGGCACTAAGCCTTTCCTTCTCCAAGAGAGCGGAGCTTAAGGAGGAAGAGCTGGAGGAGCTTTCCGCCTTCCTGCCTATTCTCTTGGAAAAGTCTTTGATTTTCAGCTATACCAAGGAGCTGGGAAAATTTGTTTCCCTGCCCAATGAAATATTAGAAAAGTCTGTCTTGGAATATCACGGAAGAGAAGAGGAAAAGCCCTTCCTATCCATAAGAAAGCAGGGAGAAGAGGAGTTCCACAGAGAGGAATTACAGGAGTGCTATCACGGCATTTATACAGCATCCTTCCTGCTTTTCCCGGGAGAAAGCATGGAATATCGCTTTACCTTGGGAAAAGAGGATACCTTACTGTACCAATCCACTCTGAAGAAGGAGGAATCCGAGAAGGCCTATATCGGAGAGGATGCCTATGCCAAGCTTTGTCGGATGTGTGAACTGATGACGGAGAAGAAGGCGGAGCCTTTACTGGAAATGATGGAAGAGTACGGCAAGAAGGAAATTGCTTTATCGAAATTACTGGAGGAGTAAGAGAAAGAGGTATTTGTGAAAAGCATTGGCATTAGTTTAGGGGATGACTATACCGACATTTCCCTATATCAAGAAGAATATACATATCGCTTTCCTACCCTTCTTTGTAGAGAGAAGCGAGGGACAGAGTTCTCTATTGGAGAGGAAGCCTATAAGAAGAATCTCACCGGAGGAGTAGTTCTGGTGGATAAGCTCTTGTCCCTGTTTAAGAAAAAGGGCAGTGCCACCATTGAAGGGCAGTGCTATGAGGCGGAGGAACTTCTGTCGATCTTTCTTCGTTTCCTGCTGAAAGAAGGAGAGAAGCGGATAGCGGAAAAGGATCTTCCGGAGGAAGAGGGAAAGGATACTTTAGTCCTTACCCTTCGGGAGGGAGAGCCGGAGCTCTTCAAAAGATTAAAGGAGCTTCTGGAAAAGCTTTTCGGAGAGGAATATTC
>CALIEL010000042.1 GCA_938022235.1 Oribacterium parvum | reverse complement strand
GAGCGTGCCCCACTTACAGGGATATGCTGCATCAAAGCGTATCTTGTATAATAATTGTAGTCCTTCACTACGAAAGGCTGCTGAGTGCAAGCATGCCCCCAATACAGGTCTATACTACAACAGCGCCGGCAACTTTATTCTTCACCGCTTTCTTTTTCTTTTCTGCGAAAATCAGCACTCTATCCAAAATGCCTAAAAGAGAAGGCATCAAGAAGATTACGAAGAAGAGGGAGCATACGGCGCCTCTTCCGATCAACTTTCCCAGCTGTCCGATGGCAGGGACGGAGGAGATAAAGGAAATCACATAGCCGACCACCGCCAAAATCGTTCCGGAAACAAAGAGGGAGGATAGGCTCTTTTCAATGGAGGCAATAATGGCTTCCTTTCTGCTCTTTTTCTCTCTTTCTTCCTTGAAGTGATCCAAGGTTAAAATGGCGTAGTCCACTGTTGCGCCCAGCTGAATACTGGACACGATAACGAAACCTATAAAAATCATATTGGTGCCTTCCAGGAAGGAAAAAGACATATTGCTCATAATGGCCAGTTCGATAGGAATCATGGCTACAATAGCAAAGAGTACCGACTTAAAGGAAAGCATAACCACAAGAAAAATCACAATCATAGACAGGGTATTCACCTTGGCATTGTCTGTTCGAAGGATATTTTCCATGTCCATAGTGGCGGTGGTATCTCCCACCAGATAGCTGTCTTCTCCGGTATATACCTTTAAAATCTGTCGAATGGTAGTTACCGCCTTATAAGACTCCTGACTTTCTCCGGGAAGATTTAGGGTAATAACCATTCTGCTGTAGCCGTCTTTTCTGACTAAATCTAAAGAGGACTTCGGTACCATAAACTCCGGTACTCCCTCCGGTAATAAGGAGCTTAAGGACTGCACATTTTCCACATAAGGAAGGGAAGTTAAAAGATTTCCCAATGCCTTCTCTCTGTCGTTTCTTCCCTCCGGATAAATAGCAATCAAAAGATTTTCTTCTCCGAAAACCCCATTGATTTCTTCTTCCATTTCAGAAATCTTTGTACCTTCTCCCTTTACCACCGCACCATTACTGAAGCGGAAGTCATTCATCCCCTGCATAATGTTCAAGGGGTAGACTAAAATAAGGGTGAGAATCAAAACAAGGGGACTAAGTTTATAAGCGAACTTTGCCAATGGCTTAAAGGAGGGCACAAAGGGCTTATGTCTGGTCTTTTCCACAAAGTTCCACATCCGAAGCAAAAGAGCCGGCATAAAGAAAATAACCGTTAAAAGGCTGAACACCACACCCTTTGCCAGCACGATTCCCATATCCATACCGATTCCGAAGCTCATGGCACAGAGAGCCAAAAAACCTCCTACAGTGGTTAGAGAAGATGCCAGTATCGTGCTTAAGGATTTTCCTACCGCATAGGACAGTGCTTTTTCCTTATCCATCCCTTTTTCAAGACCGGTTTCAAAGGAGTGAAGCAGGAAAATGGCATAGTCCATGGATACTGCAATCTGCAAAATTGCCGCAACGTTATTGGTGATAAAAGATACCTTTCCCAGAAACACATTGGTACCCCGGTTTAGTCCCACCGCCAGCAAAATGGTAATCAGGAATAAGAAAGGCTCTCCGTAGGAATTGGTCATTATAATCAGAATCAGGAAAATAAAGCCAAGTCCCAGAGCTAAAATCAAGCCCATTTGGCTACTAACCTGTTCCTCCACCGTCTTACTTTGTACCGCAAGGCCTGCATACACCGCCTTGTCTCCCAAAAGACTTTCGATTTCCCTAAGGGTCTTCTTTGTTTGTACGTCACTGTCTCCCTTTACAAAGACCACATGAAATAAGGCATTTCCATCTTTATAATCCAGGTCCTTTTCCTTCTCCTTTTCTTCCATAAATTCAGGAGCATAGGCACTTTTGGAGCCTGTGGAAAAACTCACCCGGTCTACGCCGGAAATATGCTCAATCTGCTCCTTATAGGAAAGGGCTTCTCCCATGGAAACATCCTTCAGCATGATTCTTGCTGTTCCGGGATAACCGAAGCTATCCTCCATCTTCTGAATTCCCTGCTGCGTCAGAGAAGACTCAGGAAGATACTTACTTAAGTCGTAGTTTATCTGCACAAAGAGGCAAAGAATCAGGGAAATGCCCAAGAGCCCCCAGAAAACTCGACTGATTTTTTCTCTATATTTAACAATAAAATCTGCACATTTTTCGCTTAAACTCATTTACTTCCCTCCTTTGAAAATAGATGTGATTCCTTTCCATACCTTTTTCGCCACTTGTCCCAGTCTATCCCAGAGGCTAGGCTCTTTAGTTTCTTTAGTCTTTACCGTTTCTTCCTTTACTTCTTTGATTTCTTCGGTACGTAAGGTCACAGCCACATCCACAATATTGTCATTTTCGGAAGGCATTAAGGACTCAATGGGTCTGTTAGGATCAATTTCCAAAACACTGGACTTTTCCCCTACATTTTCATCCCACTTCTTCTCCACAAGGGCTTCCAACTCTCCCTTGGCATTACGAACAGCTCCGGTAGAATCCAAAACAGCCTCTCCGTTTTTCAGCATTTTCTCGGTAGCATTTAAATTATTTTCAATGGAAGAATAGGCCTCCTCTCTTTTTCCCCGAAGGTAAGCATCCTGCTCTTGCAGGGTTCCTCGTAAATCCTCCATGGTTTTCTGACTGTTCTCCAAAAGCGTGTTTAAGTTCCTGCCGGTTTCCTCTCCCTTCTCCGCATAGCTTTTCAGGGTTTCCTGCAATCTCTTCACATCTTCAATGTTGTCTTCCAAAACGGAAAGACTCTCTTTAGAGTTTGTCAGTCCTGAATGGGTATTGGAGGAAAATTCCTTTAAGGCAGGACTTAGCTTTTCCATAGCAAGCTTCTGTATCTCCGCCTCTGTACCGGCCTCCTCTGCCTGCATAGAAATATATTCCTGCACCAGAGCCATAATCTGATCCTTCAAAGGAGAACCCTCCAGCTTAGCCGATATATTCGCTAAGCTGTTCTGTACGGATCCCTGCTTTTTTGCGGAAAGTAAGGCTTCCACCTGACTAAGACTCTGCTGTGCCTTATCAATCTCTGTCTGACCGGGTACATCTCCCCGAAGGGCTACCAAAGAATCCTCCAGCTCAAGCATGGCATTTTGCAAACGATTCATATTGCTCTGACTTTCGTTGATATTGTTCTTGGTATCCCGACTCAGTCCGTTGAAATCCTCCACATTTTCCGTAAGAGGGCTGATGCTGTTATTCACAGTCTCCATATCCTGATAGATTTGGTCTCTATTGTTTTGATAAGCTCTTCCCTCTTCCTGTGTCTTCCGAAGAAGAGCTTCACTGTTGTTAATGTTTTTCCGCATCGCTTCCACGGATTTCTGAGAGGCATCCAAGGAATCCAAAAGGCTGTTTCCTGCGTCCTTAAGGGCGCGGTAGGAGTCCTCCGACTCTTCCTTTGCCTCTCGTAAATCAGTAATTTTCTCCACCTGAGAGGAACGAAGGGGAGCCATCTGAAATTGTAAACCGGAAAAACTGAAGGAGTTGCTTCCCACCTCAATGGTAAAGTCGTCTTCCTCTCCGGGAAGGAGGACGAAAATCACTTCCTTCTTCTCTCCCAAGGATACCACCTGAGCCTTTTCCGCCTTTAGGGATAAAATATCCTCTGCGCTAAAGCTACTTTTAGCCATCATCACATAGTTTTTCGCTGCATAATCCTGGGCGTTGGGATTCTTTTTAAACTGCACATGAATTTTCACCAAGCCCTTCTCTCCCGCAAGAGTTTCCGGCTGTACCTCCAAACCGTTTAACTCGTAGCGAATCTGAATACTCCAAGGCAAGAGACCGTAGGGTTCTGACGTTTCCCCCTCCAAAAAGAGAGAGTCTACATTTCCCTTGGACAGGTCTAAGGTATGCTGATTTCCATTGGACTCTACCGCTACACTGTTGCTAAGATTTTTTACATTTTCATAAGTTCCATAATCTGTAAGACTGGAATACCCCTTGGTTTCATACTCTCTTACCAAAGAGCCCTGCTTGAATTCTCCGGTGGGGCTTAATAAGGCATAGTAGTTCTCGTGATAGCGAGGCTTTTGCACTTCTGCCAAAGCCGAGATGGACAGGGCAAGGACCTGACTTAAACAAAGAGCAATACAAACTGCTCTTTTCCATTGCTTATTCCTTTCACTGCTCCTTTGCTTACCATTTCGAGTATTCTTCTGATTACCGTTTTGATTGCTTGCTATTGCTCTATTGTAAATTCTCTGATTTTTCATGCTTGTACCCTCCTTGTTCTATACGATTCCAATGCTACTTTTGTCTTTAAAGCACTTCTGCTTTCAAAACCTTTCCCCATACTGTTTTACTCATACTATTTCAATGCTTATTTCTTTGTTTTTCTCCTTTTTTTGTTATACTAAAAAGAAAGCCATGAGCAACAGTAGCTATCCTAAGCCTTTGGAAAAGGAAAAAAAACGGACAATATGGGACAAATGTGGTATAAAAATGAAAAAACAAGAGTGTAGGGAAAGAACCCAAAGACAGTTGGCGGAAGCCTTGGAATTTTATTTACAAAAAAAGCCCCTGGAAAAGATTACCGTTCGGGAGCTGATTGAAAAGGTCGGCATCAATAGAAAGACCTTTTATTATTATTTTCCGGATATTTACGGACTTTTGGAATGGATGGTAACACAAGAAAGTCAAAGATTGATTTTTGAAATTCAGAATCAGGAGGACTATGAAAATTCCCTTGCCCTGGTTTTTGATTCCATTGAGAAGAACCGTCATTTTGTAAACTGTGTCTATGATTCCATGGGTAGGGATGCTTTGGTTCGTTTCTTAAATAAGGACTTCCGTAAAGTAATCTCCTGGGCCATGGAAAAAGGGATGGAAGATGTCTTAAAGAGGAATGGGGGAAAAATAACGGAAGCTTCCAATCCCTTAGGCATCGAGCAGAAGTTTTTGGATACGCTGGTGGACAGCTATATCGCCAGCATTGCACAAATCCTGCTCCTCTATCTTCAGAAAAAGTCCCCCTTTAATAAGCAGGAATGTATTCGATTTATCTTGCGGTACCTGCAATCCACCATACCGGCGGCATTGGAGGAATTTGCGAAATAAAAGGAACCATAAAAAATCAACCCATAGTTTTTCCACACAATTTAAGTCTGCATTGGAGCACGCTCCCACTAGCTTCACCACTTTTTCTTAAAAAATATTCTGTAATGGAACGCATTCTATTTATTTATCTATTTATTTTACCGATAATACATTAAATGAAATAGCATGCTTAAGCCGCATGAAATTTTTTAAAGAAAGGGAGATAGATTAAGAGGTAAAACTATGACAGTAACTGAAATGGCGAATTATGCCCTTAAAAAACAGGATTATGAGAAAGCCACTTCTAAACAGGGCTCTTCAGATAGCGATGGGAATCAATCTATTTCCGACTTAGAACGATCCTATCGGAATGCAGAAGCCACAGGTGGAGACAGATGGTTATGTGGTTGGAACCCCGATGTGGAGCCGAAGCATATTGTACCTATAAGTAAAGATATTGAAGATTTAGTGAAACACCAAATCAGAGAAAGATATTTAAAGGAACAGGGTGGGAGCTCCTTTGAGAAAGTCCATAGTTATAACGAAAAATACAAGGCCTATGCAAAGACCAGGAATGGCCCGGAAAGAATGTCCGTTCTTTATACCATAGAGGAGTTAAAGTTTTCAGAAATGGATAAGATTATGGGATATATTAAAAGTAAGGTTCCGGGATGGCATCATCCTAAGCCCTTTGATCCGGCTATTGTGCAGGAGTACATTAATCAGGAAGAAGGAAAAGACAATAAGGATATTAACATTTCCGTATAAAATGTGAGTTCTTACGAGATAAAAGAATCCCTAAAATCAAGCGGTATGATTTCATTTCTGCCTGATTTTGGGGATTCTTTGGTGTCTACAAGAAAGCCTATTCCTTCTCTATCTTAGGAAGCATAATCCCTGCTGCCTTTTTATGTATTTCGATATTTCCTGTCTTATAGGCACCCCCGAACTCTCCGTCCAAAGTCCATTCCACCGGCTTTTGCCCTTGAAACTCCAGATACTGGGTTTTAAAAAAACTCACATAAGGGTGATCTTCAGGGATATCCCCCCGAAGCAGGGTTCCTGCAATCTCTCCCAGCTCTCCGATATTTTTCGGAGAACGAATCAGTAAAACCTCGAATTCTCCGTCCGCTAAATCTATATTCATCTTTTCCTGAAGGTTCTGTCCCGGCAGACCTGAAAAGCCTGCCACGGAATAGGAATTGGAAACGGCTCCGAAAATATACTCTCCCTCTTCGGAGAAATTTTCAGCAGAGATTTTTAAGGGAATGCTCTGGCTCAT
The DNA here is from genome assembly GCA_938022235.1 of Oribacterium parvum. Lineage (GTDB taxonomy): Bacteria > Bacillota > Clostridia > Lachnospirales > Lachnospiraceae > Oribacterium > Oribacterium parvum_A. Next base: position 2,135 of record CALIEL010000042.1, on the reverse strand, counting down.
ATTTTCCGGTAAGGTACGAAGGGATTCCAGCAAATATGCCAAATGCCCCAAATTGTTTTTTAATTCCTGATCTGTCCCATAGCTTACCTTGGTAAAGGCTCCAAAGGCCGCAATATAGTTAAAAAATCTCCCCTGAAGATTCCCCACATCATAAGAAAAACGCTCTCCTTCCACCATGGCTCGAAGATTCTCCTCTAAATCCTTGGGAATCCCTAAAGAATGGGCGAAGTCATTGGTGGAGCCGCAGGGAATATAGCCCATGGGAATATCCAGCTTTTCCTTCAGTATGGCATTCATAAGATAATGTAGAGTTCCATCTCCTCCTGCGCAAACTATCAAGTCGAAATCTTTACCCAGTTTTTTTATCAGCTCTTCCGTTCGTAAGTTCTTATGCTTGGGGAGAATGGGAAAGACCGTTACGATACAGCCTAATAAAGAAAGACCTTCTACCACCCGATAGCAAAGCTCCTTTCCCTTCCCCTGTCCACTTTGTGCATTCATTAAAAGCAATACTTTTTTCATAAGAATTTCCTCTTGTTTTGAGCGTTCTATAGCTTGAATCATACCATCTTGTTCTATAAACTTTAAATAGACTTCTAACCTGACTTCGGAGATGTTTCTTGATTACTTTGATATGATATCCTACTCCTGATTCACATATATTTTACTATTAAAAAAGAGGAATACATATTGGATATGCTTCCTCTCTTCCTTCTTTTATTATGCGGTCTTCTTAGCCGCCGGACCTAAGTCCTTCATCTTCTGTTCTAGGCGAGCTTCCTTTTCCTTCGCCTTAGCCTGGAAGTCCTTAAAGGTATTCTCTTCTACAACACCTACGAAAACTTCCTGATAGTCTGAACTACCCTTTTCCTGAATCCGCAACACATAACAATCGGAAAGTCCATAAAGTGTTCCCTCTTCTTCTGCATTCCGAAACTCTTCCTCAGGAATAAAGCTAAACTGCTCTCCGTCCTTTACAGTCTTCTTCCATAAACGATTGCGAACACCCTTGTCCTCATCCTGCAAGTAGGTATTCTTGTAAGCTACAACTTCCACCTCACCCTTGCCGGATACGGAGAATACCGGATTCTCATGAACAATGTAAGCTACTCTGGCAGACTTGCTGACAGGATCGTTTACCTTTCCTTCCACATATTCCACATGAAGCTGTAACTGCTCCTTCGCAAAAGCCGAGAAGGAAAATAATAAAATGCCCAGGAGGCACATCATTAACAATGAAACTCTTTTTAACATAGAGAAAACACCCCTCACAATGAAAAATAAAGCCGGTATCTCACCGGCTTTATCAGTATATCCGTTTTTCGTTATCATGACAATCCACGGGGAAAAAGATACAGAGTTTTGTAAAACTTTCGTAAGAACTTAGAATTTTGAAATATCCTTCACTAATTCAAGAAATTCTAATTCTTGAATCGTCTATTATACCTTAAGTTTTTTGTGTCCTAAGAGGCATGGACATATTTCTGTTCTGTAAAAGAAGGAACATAGAGTATCCGATAAAAATTGCTAAGGTATACAAGACTAAATCATTAACATCCACCACATAAATCGGGGAATGGAATAGGATATTCAGAAGAAGCTGAATACATTCAATACCAAATCCAATCAATACCGCATAGAGAAGTACCTTCTTTTTCTCCTTCACTACGGAAAGGAGAACTCCCGGTAAGGGAAGAAATGATACTACAATTATAAGATTGGATAGCATGTTATATCTCAAAAACAAGAACGGATTCAACTCAATATTCTTAAGGATTTGAGGTATAGGCAAATCCTTATGGCTTATGCTATGAGGAATAAGATAAATCAACACAAGCAATGATATATAGCTAATCAATCCCCAGCGATGCCCGTAGCTATACGTTCTCTTTGAAGAAATAAAGTAAATCAGTCCAAGTGCAAAAGCTAAAATAAGCACTCTACTATAAGGATACTGAAAAAGGAAACTAATCATAAGAATCACCCCTTTCAAATGGCTTGATTGTAGAAATACATTGGAGATATGCTGCCTTCAAAAAAATAATCCAAATTTCCAATGCCTTCTCCATAAAACTAATCTGCCGTACTTTTCACCCGTATGCTATTGTCTATTGTGATAGGTTTTAGCACTTAAC
>CALIEL010000041.1 GCA_938022235.1 Oribacterium parvum | reverse complement strand
GGAGCGTTTCGGTCTGGCTCAGCTGCACCAGCTGCGAGGCAGGGTGGGAAGGTCGGAGCTGCAAAGTTATTGTATCTTTATGGATCATAAGGAAGATGAGAAGTCCCAAAAAAGACTGTCCATTATTCGGGACAGTAATGACGGATTTGCCATTGCCAAGGAAGATCTGGCCTTGAGAGGACCGGGGGATTTGTTTTTTGGAGAAAGGCAGTCCGGCCCCCTGCAATTTCGTTTTGCGGATCCTCTACGGGATGAGGAGTTGTTTTTTAAGGCAAGAGAAGCGGCCAAGGCTCTTTTGGAGGAGGATGCCCTCTTGGAAAAACCGGAGCATCAGGAGATGAAAGACATTTTTCAAAGCCTGCTTACAGAAAACGCTTAAAGTAAAATATTCGGATAGAGGATAGTTCTAAAGAACAGCCAGGTAGAGAATACCGGGGATACAAAATTTGGCAAAAATCCTTGGCGTATACTCGCATGGAAAAGCTTTCTATAAAAATAGGAAGTTGTAGAAAAAAATTAATCTTTATCCCTTTACAACGACCGGCATTTTCGCTTTAATATGAGGGAAAAGGAGAGTGGTATGAGAGTTATTGCAGGTTCAGCCAGAAGGCTTTTGCTTTCGGTGCCGGAGGGGAAGGATACCCGCCCCACTACGGATCGAATCAAGGAGACCTTATTTAATATTTTACAATTTGACTTAGTGGACCAGGACGTTCTGGACCTTTTTGCGGGAAGCGGTGCGCTGGGGATTGAAGCCCTGTCCAGAGGGGCGAAAATAGCGGTTTTTTGTGACAGTGGAAAGAAGGCTTTGGCTTGTATAGAGCAAAATATCGCCCGTTGTCATTTTCAGGAACAGGCCTTGGTGTATGTAGGAGATTTCCATAGTGCTTTAAGAAGTTTAGAGGGAAAGGACTATCAATTCGGCATCGTCTTTTTAGATCCTCCCTATGGCGAAGATTTGGCAAAGGAAGCCCTTCGGAGACTGGTAAAGTCCTCTATGGTGGGGAAGGATACGGTTTTTGTTGTAGAGGCGGCGTTGGAAGAGGATTTTTCCGACATGGAAGAGGAAGGATATCGAATTCTTCGAGAGAAGCTTTACAAGACCAATAAGCATATCTTTCTTCGTTTACAGGAGGCTGTATGAAGATAGGATTTTATCCCGGCTCCTTTGATCCCGTGACCTTCGGGCACTTGGATGTGATTGAACGAAGCCGGAAAATGGTGGATAAATTAATCGTGGGTGTACTGCAAAACCGGCAGAAGACTCCGTTGTTTTCCATGGAAGAACGTGTTAGAATGATTTCTGAACACACGAAGGAATGGGACAATGTGGAGGTGCATAGCTTCACCGGCTTAACGGTGGATTATGCGAAAAAAGTCCATGCCAATATGATTGTGAGAGGTCTTCGGGCGGTAACGGACTTCGAATTTGAGTTGCAGCTGGCCCAGACCAATAAGGTGATTGCGGAGGAAGTGGATACCATTTTCCTTGCCACCAGCTTGAAATATTCGTATTTAAGTTCCAGTACTGTAAAGGAGATTGCATCCTTTCATGGTGATATATCAGCCTTTGTTCCGAAAGATGTGGAAGAGGCTATGAAGAAAAAATTTGATGAACAAGAGAGACGGAGGGGGATATGAGCAGAATTGAGCAGTTGATTGGAGAAATTGAGGAATACATTGATAGTTGTAAGTATCAGCCTTTGGCCAATACGAAGATTTTAGTAAATAAGGAAGAGATGGAGGAGCTTTTGGTGGAGCTTCGCCTTCGGGTTCCTGAGGAGATTAAGAAGTATCAGAAGATTATTTCCCAGCAGGATGCTATCCTGGCTGATGCGAAGGCTCAGGCGGATATGATGTTAAATGACGCCAGAACCCAGACCGAGGAGATGGTTTCCGACAATGAAATCATGCAGAAGGCTTATGAGAAGGCAAATGCACTTTTGCAGGACGCTCAGAAGCAGGCAGACGGTATTGTCAACAATGCGGTGGCGGATGCAGACCAGATTCGCAGCAATGCTATTCGCTATACGGATGAGATGCTGGCAAGCCTGGAAACCATTATTACCCGTTCCCTGGATACCGCAGAGGAGCATCTGAGCGGCTTAAAGTCCTCCTTACAGGATTCCCGTTCCATCGTGCAGTCCAATCGTTTTGCACTGGCAAAGGCCATTCCGGAGCAGAAGCAGGGCTAAAATAGCTTCTTTTTATATATTTTGCAAATTTTAGTCCTTTAAGACAGAAAATAATTGACAGAACAAAGGAGAAAAGCTTATAATCTCCTTTGTTCTATATATTTAGAGCGATGCGTGGCTCAGCTTGGTAGAGCGCTGCGTTCGGGACGCAGAGGTCGCTGGTTCGAATCCAGTCGCATCGACTGTAAGCGATGAATGGGAGATGCCTAGGCATCTCCTGTTCTTATGTAGGAAGGGTAAAAATGAAAAGAGAAAGTTTTAAGTCACGAATCGGCTTTATTTTGGTGAGCGCGGGCTGTGCCATCGGAATAGGTAACGTTTGGAAGTTTCCCTATCTGGTAGGACAAAACGGCGGAGGAATCTTTGTTCTATTCTACCTCTGCTTCTTGCTTTTAATCGGTCTCCCCATTCTCACCATGGAGCTTGCAGTGGGTAGAGCCAGCAAGAAGTCCGTGGTAAAGGCCTATGAGGTTTTGGAGCCCAAGGGTACCAAGTGGCATTTGCATGGCTGGGTTTGTATTCTGGGCTGTTATCTTTTGATGATGTACTACACCACCGTTTCCGGTTGGATGCTTTCTTATTTCTTTAAATTTGCCTTCGGAACATTTTCTAAAATTGATTCCTCTCAAGTGGAAAATGTTTTTGGAACCATGCTCAGTCGTCCGGAGGAAATGACTCTATGTATGGCGATTACGGTTATCGGGGGATTTTTGGTTTGCTCTTTAGGACTGCAAAAAGGTCTGGAAAAAATTACTACCATTATGATGGCCTGTCTTTTACTGTTAATTATTGTCTTGGCGGTACATAGCCTGATGCTGCCGGGGGCTCTGGAGGGGGCGAAGTTCTACCTCTTCCCCAATCCGGAAAAGGTGAAGGAAATTGGCCTCTTTCACGTGATTTCTCAGGCTATGAATCAGGCCTTTTTCACTCTTTCTTTAGGGGTTGCGGCCATGGAGATTTTCGGCTCCTATATGTCTGAGGACTATTCCTTAACAGGAGAGGGAATCCGAATCTGTGCTCTGGATACCTTTGTGGCTATCCTTTCCGGTTTGATTATCTTCCCTGCCTGTTTTAGCTTCAATGTGGAGCCCAATGCAGGTCCTCCCCTCATTTTCTTTACTCTGCCCAGAGTATTTATGCACATGGCGGGAGGAAGAATCTGGGGAAGCCTCTTCTTTGTTTTTATGACCTTTGCCAGCTTTTCCACCGTTATTGCGGTATTTGAAAACCTCATTTCCACCAGTATTGATAACTTCCACTGGGATAGAAAGAAGGCGGTTATCGTGAACTGCATTCTGATTCTGGTTTTGAGTATTCCCTGTATTCTTGGCTATAACCTTTGGAAGGATTTAAAGCTGATTGGCGGCAGAGATGTATTGGACTCCGAGGACTTTATTGTTAGTAACTTAATTCTTCCCATCGGTTCTTTAGTCTACCTTCTGTTCTGTGTAAGTAAGTGGGGCATGGGTTTCCCCAGATATTTGGAGGAATGTAATAAGGGAGAGGGCGTGAAAATGCCGGCCTTCCTCCTAAACTATTTCCGTTTTGTTTTGCCAATTTTCATTTTACTTCTTCTGTTCCAAGGCTTATTATAAAAGGAACTGTTGTTTTGCTTTGATCCGGGAGGAAGGAGCAGGATGAATATTCGAGAAGAAATGGAGAAAATGGAAAAGGAGATTCTCTCTCCCTTTGCTTGTTGCAGCGTGGATTCTTTGGGAAGAGATCTTCCTGAGGAAGAGGACGATATCCGAACCATTTTCCAAAGAGATAGAGACAGGATTTTACATTCCAAGGCCTTTCGCCGGCTAAAGCATAAGACCCAGGTCTTTATTCAGCCGGAGGGGGACCATTATCGTACCAGATTAACCCATACCTTGGAGGTGAGTCAGATTGCCAGAAGCATTGCTAAGGCTCTTCGCCTAAATGAAGACCTTACCGAGGCCATTGCCTTAGGCCATGATTTAGGTCATACCCCCTTTGGCCATGCCGGAGAAAGGGCCTTAAACAAGCTTTGCTCCGGAGGCTTTTCCCATGTGGACCAAAGTATTCGGATTGTGGAGATTTTAGAGAAAAACGGTAAAGGACTGAACCTGAGCAAAGAGGTTCGGGACGGAATACAAAATCATAGAAGCTCAGGAAAACCCAAGACTTTGGAGGGGCAGGCGGTTCGTTTTGCGGATAAGATTGCCTATCTGAACCATGATGTGGATGACGGCATCCGTGCCGGACTTTTCCGGGAGGAGGAGCTTCCGGCGGAATATCGTAAGGTGCTGGGCTTTACCGCAAGGGAACGGCTAAACACTTTGATTCGCTCCGTCATCTTTACCTCCAGGGGGAAGGATAAGCTTTCCATGGAGCCTATGATGGAAGAAAATATGCAGGGCTTACGAAAGTGGATGTTTCAAAATGTTTACACCAGCAGTAAAGCCAAGGAAGAGGAGTGGAAGGTAGACGGCATGCTGAAGCTCTTATTTTCCTTTTATCAGGAGCACCCTCTGGAAATGGCGGAGGAATATCGTTTTCTGCTAAAAAAGGGGGAAGAGGAAGGGAAGGAAGACCCCAAGCTCCTTTTAGACCGCATTGTTGCAGATTACATTTCCGGCATGACGGATGAGTATTGCAGCCACAAGTTCATGGAGTATTTTGTTCCGAAGGCCTGGGAGAAGGACTGATATGTACTATGGAGAAGATATCGTAGAGGAAATCCGGCAAAGAACGGATATCGTGGATTTAATAGGACAATATGTACATTTGAAAAAGAAGGGCTCCAGCTACTTTGGGCTCTGTCCTTTTCATGGGGAGAAAACTCCCTCTTTTTCTGTTTCCCCCGGGAAGCAGATTTTTTATTGCTTTGGTTGCGGTAAGGCGGGAGACAGTATCCGCTTTATGATGGAGTACGAGAACCTAAGCTTTGTGGAGGCGATAGAACAGCTGGCAGAGCGGGCAAATGTTACCCTTCCCGAAAAAAGCAGCGGTGTGAATAAGGGGAAAGAGGACCTTCGGTATAAGCTACTGGAAATCAACAAAAATGCCGCCCTTTTCTTCGTAAAACAGCTTCGCAGTCCCAAGGGAAAGCTGGGATTGCAGTATTTGGGAAAAAGAGCTCTAAGCGGGGAAAGCATTACCCACTTCGGTCTTGGTTATGCGGTGCAGGAAAAGGATGCTTTGTATCAGCACTGTAAAGCTTTAGGTTATGAGGATGCTATTTTGCAGGAGTCCGGCTTATTTACCTTTAAAGAAAACGGTGTTCGAGATAAATTTTTTAATCGAGTGATTTTTCCTATTATGGATCTTCATCATCGGGTAATCGGTTTTGGGGGAAGAGTGATGGGAGAGGGGGAGCCTAAGTACCTAAACTCTCCGGAAACTAAGCTTTTTGATAAATCCAGAAATCTTTTTGCCTTGAACTTTGCCAGAAGAAGTCGGGAATCCTATCTGATTCTCTGCGAGGGCTATATGGATGTGATTTCCATGCACCAGGCAGGCTGTATCGAGGCAGTGGCGGCATTGGGAACCGCCTTTACGGAGCAACAGGCCGCCCTTTTAAAGCGTTTTACCTCCACGGTGCTTCTTTGCTTTGACAGTGACAATGCGGGAAGAAAGGCCTGTAAGAGAGCCATTCCTATCTTACGGGAAAAGGAAATTCAGGCAAAGGTCATTTCCCTAAAGCCCTATAAGGACCCTGATGAGTTTTTAAAGGCGGAGGGGAAGGATGCTCTTATGGAGCGGATTCATAATGCAAAAAATGCCTTCCTGTGGGAGGTGGAGGAATTAAAGGCCGGCTTTAACCTGCAAGATCCGGGGGAGATGCAGGGCTATATGGAAGCCATTGCCGCCTTGCTTAGGGATTGCTTCTCCGACCCTGTGGAGCTGGAAAATTATTGCAAGGCAGTGGCTAGAGAGCAGCTTTTATCCGCGGAAAATCTCTTGTACCTGGTACAAAAGGGAGAGGAAAAATCCCAGCTTTCCTTCGCTCTTTCCAAGCAGGGAAGACGGGAGGAAAATAAGCGGGAAAAGGCTTTAACGGATAATTTGGAGGAACAGTTTCTTTCCCTCCTCCTGCAAAAGGAAGAGTGGATCGGACCGGTTTCTCAATATATCAAGGCAGAGGATCTTAGGGAGGAGCTTTGCCGGCAGGTATTTCTATCTCTACAAAGCGGTAAATCCGTACAGGAAATCATGGACGGTTTCCGGGGAGAGGAAGAAAAATACCAAAAGTGTATGGCCCTCTATCATGGAGATCTGTATCATTTGGATCTGGAAAGACAGGAGGAGGAAAGAATGCTTCTGGACTTTATCCGCCAGATGAAACTGCGGGGGATTGAAAAGGCCATTGCAGAAGCTATGGACGGAGAGGAGCTTTCCCGACTGTTTCGGGAGAAGGATAAGTGGGAGCATTTCTCCGGATTTTCCGGCTAAAGAGCTTAAATAAGCTATATTTGGTTTCGTAGAGATTACAGTTTGGATATAGAGATTGGATTTTTTACGAAATATAGTCTTTACGGTGTATAGAGGAGAAAAAGTTTTGGGGAAAATTATTTTCCTCCTAAAGGAGTGTGTAGATGAAGGGACTTGGGGCAAGAATACAGACCATGGTGGACTTGTATCCGGTGGTGGACAGTATTGCGGATATCGGCTGCGACCATGGCTATACCGCCATTTCCTTGTTTGAGGCAGGAAAGGCGGAGAAGCTTTTTGCCTGTGATATCGGAAAAGAGCCCTTGGAAATGGCGAAGAAAAATGTGCGTTTCAGGGGGCTGGAGGATAAAATCAGCTGTCGTCTGGGAAATGGTCTGGAAGCCTTGGAAAAAGGGGAATGTAAGCACCTTCTTCTCTCCGGTATGGGGGGGATGCTGATGATTCAGATTTTGGAAAAGCGAATAGAGGAGTTTGAAACGATTTTGCTTTCTCCCCAGTCAGACTATGAGAAGCTGCGACGTTTTCTATATCCCTATATGGAGCTTGTGGAAGACTGCTATGTGAAGGAGAAAAATAAGTTCTATCGTATCCTGCTGGCGAAAAAGCGTAGAAATTCAGATAGGGAAAAAAATACTTTGGATACCGGGGCGAAAGTCCTGGAGCTTAAGGCGACAAATTCGGATGCCGAGAGAATCAGTATGAATATTGGGGGAAAAGAATCGGAGATCGAGAGAACAACTTCGGACTCTTTCGAAATATCCAAAGTGGAATGGGAGTTTGGCTGGCTTCCTCTGGCAAAAAAGGATCCTGTTTTAAAGGAGCTTTTAGAGGATGAGGAAAGACATTTGGAAGAAATGCTTTTGAAAAATCCCCAAAAAGTGATAGCAGAGAAGCTGGAACGGGTGAAAGAAGGGCTTGGGTACTTTGGATAGGAGAAATAAATAGGAGAAATACCATGAAAAAACAAGAGCTGATTTCCTTTTTGGAGGAATTTGCGCCGAAGCAATATGCGGAGCACTGGGATAATGTGGGTTTTTTGTTGGGAAAGAAGGAAGAAGAGCTTAGCAAGGTCTACATTTGTCTGGATGTGCAGAGAAGGTCGGTGGAAGAGGCGATTGCCCGGTCCTGTAATTTCATTTTGAGCCACCACCCCTTTATCTTTCAGGGGATGAAATCTGTTACCGGAGACAATGAACAGGGAAGATTACTTCTTACTTTGGCGGAACATAAGATTTCCGTCTTTAGCATGCATACCAACTTCGACAGCGTGAAGGAAGGGATGGGAGATTTGATTTGCTCTAAGCTTTCCTGGAAAAAGGAGGGGGTACTTCAGGAAGTTGCTCCTTCTTCTGAGGGTATGTCTCAGGGGATTGGATTTTATACCAGGGTGGATAAGGCATTTTCCTGCGAGGAACTGGCGGCCTATGTGAAAGAAAAGGCTGCCCTTCCCTATATTGAGTACTTTGACAGTGGAAAGCCTATCCAAAAAATTGCGGTTTGCCCGGGTTCAGGAAAGAGTTTTATTAAGGATGTGATTGCTATAGGTGCAGACGCTTATATCACAGGGGACCTGGGACACCACGATGCGGTGGATGCCTTGGGAGAGGGGCTTAGCCTCCTTAATGCAGGGCACTACGGCTTGGAGCGCTTCTTCGTGCCTTATATGGGGGAGCAGATTCGCCGACATTTTCCTAAGATAGATTGCGTGGAGGAAGAGGAAGTTTTCTTAGGAAAAATTCTGTAAAACAAAATAGAAAGGTCAGGGATGTCCATGAAGATTACAGCAAAAGGAAGAGTGGTAGAGTTAGAGGAGGGAAGTAAGTTTCAAGACTTAGTTCCCTTGTTTCAGGATATGGAGGAGTATCCCATTGTTTTGGTGCGCTTTGGAAAGCGTATTTATGAGTTGCATAAGAGAATCCCCAATGTGGATCAGGAATGCAGCTTTTTAACCTTGAAGGATAGTATCGGTATGAAGAGTTATCACCGCTCTGCCGTTTTTATGCTTTTAAAGGCTTTTTACCATCATTGTAAGGATGTACCGGGATTTCGGGTAAATATGGATTATACTTTGGGAGGCGGTTTTTACGGCTACCTTTCCGGAGATGTAAAGATTACAAAGGAGCTTTTAGAAAAGGTGAAGGCTTCTATGTTGGAGTATGCGGAGAAGAAGATGCCGATTATGAAGCGTTCCGTTTCCACCGAGGATGCCAGAGCGATCTTCCGTGAGGTGGGGATGCATTCCAAGGAGGAGCTTTTCCGTTATCGTATGACCAGCCGTGTAAATATCTATTCCTTGGGGAATTTCCAGGATTATTTCTACGGCTATATGTTGCAAAATACTTCCTATGTGACTTTGTTTGATTTGCTTCCCTATGGAGACGGTTTTATCCTGCTTTTGCCTACTCCGGAGAAGCCCAATGAGCTTCCGGAGTTCTGTCCAATGGATAAGCTTTATCAGGTGCAAAAGGAATCCTCCCTTTGGGCCAGAAAGGTGGGAATCGGAGATATCGGTGCATTGAATAAGCAGATTGTTCAAGGGGATACGGATTCTCTTATTCTGATGCAGGAAGCTTATTTTGAGAAGCAAATCGGTAATATCGCCATGTCTATCTTTAAGGAGAAGAAGAGGGTGGTACTGATTGCAGGACCTTCTTCCTCAGGAAAAACCAGCTTTTCCAAGCGTTTAAGCATTCAGCTTTCCGCACTTGGACTAAAGCCCCATGCTATTTCTGTGGATAATTATTTCAGAGCCAGAGTGGAGGCACCCAAAGATGAGGAAGGTAATTACGACTTTGAGTCCATTCAGTGCGTGGATTTGGAGCTGTTTAACAAGGATATGCTCTCTCTTCTTTCCGGAGAAAGGGTGGAGCTTCCCCGTTACAATTTCTTCACAGGGGAAAGAGAGTATAAGGGAGATTATCTGAAAATGGAGGCAGAGGATGTCTTGGTTATTGAGGGTATTCACTGTTTGAATGACTTAATGTCCACTTCCTTACCGGAGGAAAGCAAGTTCCGCATTTACATTTCCGCATTAACACCCTTAAACATTGATGAGCATAACCGTATTCCTACAACGGATGTTCGCCTGCTTAGAAGAATGGTAAGAGATAACAGAACCAGAGGCTATTCTGCGGAAGATACCATTTCCATCTGGAAAAATGTAAGACGGGGTGAAGACAATTACATTTTCCCCTTCCAGGAGAGGGCGGATGTGATGGTAAACTCTGCATTGATTTATGAGCTTGCAGTTTTGAAGATATTTGCCCAGCCTCTGTTGTTCCAGATTGAAAATGACAGTCCTGCCTACCAGGAGGCTAAGCGTCTCCTAAAGTTCCTGGACTATGTGCTTCCTGTAAGCCCGGAGTCCATTCCGAAGAACTCCATAATTCGTGAGTTTATCGGCGGTTCCTGTCTGCATGTAGGGTAAAGCCTTGATTGGAATGTAGATTTAAAATTGAAATCTATAGCATAAAAAATTTTAAAAAACTTTAGCTGATTTTTCAAACCGAAATTAGCTAAAGTTTTTTTATTAGAAGAATTAAAATATAGAAAAAAATCATATAATTATCAACATATTAGTACAAATCATGAATTTTTGCAGAATAAATAAAGATTAAAACAAAAATATTGTTTAAATCACGTTTCACTGATATACTATAAAAGCAGGAAAAGGAGGTGTGCAGAATGAAATTACTTTATGTAAAAGCCAAAAATTTTAAAAACTGTATAGAAGGATATACTATTGATTTGGTGGCTAAATCGAGGAAGACTGCAGAAGATAAAGAGTATGAACTGCAGGAGATTGCGCCTGATTTATATGTTTATAATACGATGGCATTTATTGGAAAAAATGCTTCCGGAAAAACCTCTGCATTGGAGCTTTTGGATGCTTGCTATTCTATTTTGGGAGACTTTCGCTTAGAAGATAAACACTATGACTATGACGGTGTTGAATTGGAGATAGTCTTTTATCATGCAGGCTTTATTTATAAGTATGAGTGTTTATTGTCTACGGACATATCTCTCAGTAATCAGGCAATTTTTAAAGAGGAAAAGCTGTATAGAAAAAAATATTATAAAAGTCGTATTCATGAACTGTATGAAGATAGTTCTTTCGAGAAAATGGATGAGTATGGAACATTGCCGGAGGATATATCCAAAGTATTTTTTGTCTTAGAGAAAAAAAGTACAAGAGCTATTTATTTCGAAAGTTTTGGAAATGGAGCAGAGACTTATCGTATGATTTTCAAAGCCTTAAAAAATTACAGCATAGATACTTTGGTTTTGGAAAATATTATGCGTATTTTTGATGACAATATTGAACATTTACAAAGCTTGGACGAACATAATTACAGATTGGTTTTTAACGGGGAAGAGAAGTATCTTTCTGATAGCCAGTTGATTTATATCTTGTCTAGCGGTACAACAAAGGGATTACTACTGTATACCTTAATGGTTGCTTCTTTAAAAGAAGGTTTTGATCTTTTGGTTGATGAGGTAGAAAATCATTTTCATAAAACTCTTGTGGAAAATATGATCAGTTTGTATAAGGATAAATCGGTCAATAAGAAGAATGCTTCTTTAATCTTTACTACTCACTATTGTGAGGTTTTGGATCAGATGGGACGGCAGGATAACATATGGATTTGTAAGTCAGGAAAGCATGTATCCCTCTCTAACATGTATGAAGACTATCAAATCAGGACTGAACTTCTGAAAAGCAAGCAGTATTATAACAATGCTTTTCAAACTGCTGTAAATTATGAAGAGCTGATGAGCCTAAAGAGGAAGCTAAAGGAATGAAAAGATTAATCATGTGCGAAGGGGCAAATGAACTGGAAATTGTTCGTATCCTCTTGGCAAATAATCGCTTAATCTTTGGAGAGGATGAATTATTGGGCTTGACTCCCTATCATGCAAGACAAATTACCGGTAATGGGCAGGTTCGGACAGAACTAAACATTTATCCCGGCAATGATGTATTAATTATGCGGATAGGAGATGCACAAAAGGAAAGGCTAAAGATACCGGAAGACTACAAAGGCAAAATTATAGGAATTGAGAAGTATTGTACTAAACCGGAATTGGAAATGTTGTTTCTAATTGCAGAAGATAAAGTCGCTGAGTTTGAGAAGAATAAATCCACAGTAAAACCTAAAGATTTTGCTAAAATGCATATAAGCTTAGGCAGGAAAAAGTACGATAACAGTACGAAATTTTATAAAGATTATTTTGGTGATAGAGTGGATATTTTGGTACAGGCTATTCTTGAATACAAAAGGATAAAATCTTCTCATAAAAAAGAGGAGCTGTATTTAGCGGATTTGATAGACCTGAAATGAGGTACATTACCCCTTTTTCAGGTCTAAGTTGCTTTAAAAATAGATTGGATTTAGTTTTTTACATCCCCTTTATCGGGATTCGAAAATTCAAAGCCCTTATCATACCATTCTAAGAAGGAGTGCTTTTCTCCGTCGGTTTTTAGGCCCAAGATGGTATTGATGGACACATTTTCCGTGGAACGGAAGATATTTTTCTCGATAAAGGGATTCACCTCCTTTAGGGAAGCAATCAATTTCTTAATCTCCAAGCGCTTGGAGCTGGTGGTGCCGTCCACATGGCAGGTGCTGCAGGTTTCGGTGAATTTGCAGGCACACTGGATAAAGTTTAACTGGTTGTAATTTCTCCAATGGATAATGTCTTCCTCCCGAACATAGTAGAGGGGACGAATCAACTCCATTCCTTCAAAGTTTGTGGAATGAAGCTTGGGCATCATGGCCTGGAATTGTCCGCTGTAAAGCATTCCCATTAAGACGGTTTCAATCACATCATCAAAGTGGTGTCCAAGGGCAATTTTGTTACAGCCCAGCTCCTTTGCCTTGGAATACAGGTGTCCTCTTCGCATTCTGGCACAAACATAGCAGGGAGAGGAGTCTATGGTGAAAACCGATTCAAAAATATCGCTTTGGAAGAACTCCAAGGGGATCCCCAAAAGAGCGGCATTTTCCTCAATAATCTGTCGATTGTAGGCGTTATAACCCGGATCCATACAAAGAAAATGCAGGGTAAAGGGGAATTTGTTGTGTCGTTTTAACTCTTGGAAAAGCTTTGCCATAATCATGGAATCCTTACCGCCGGAAATGCAGACACAGATGGAATCGCCCTCTTGAATCAACTCATAATCATTGATGGCCTTGGCAAAGGGAGTAAAGACAGACTTTTTGAATTTTTTTCTAAGGCTTAATTCAATTTCCTTCTGCCGTTCCTCCTGCTTTGCAGCTTTTTTGATTTGCTGCAAAACATATTTTCCATATCCTCCCTCCAGATTTGCCACATGATAGCCCCTGTCGGAAAGTCGTTCACCAAGCTCTCTGGAAAGGGTGCCGTATTTGCAGTAAAGGAGATACTGTCCTTCTATGGACAGGGGAATTTTCTCCCCCAGCAAAGTCTCTATAGGATAGGAGAGGGCCTTGTCCATGTGCCCGATTTCATATTCCTCTGCTTCCCTTAGGTCAATGGGGGTATAGTGCTTATATTCTTCCTTCTCCCAAGCCTCCGAGGAGATTTCTTTGATTTTACTCATGTTTAAGTCCTTCTTCACAAAATAATCGAAGCATTCTTTTTGAAATAATCGAAGTATTCTTTTTAAAATAATCACAGTATTTTTTTGAAATACACCGAAGCAGTATAGCATAAAGGGACTATGGAAGCAAAATAAAGCATATTATGAAGATATAGCCCAAGGTATAGAATAGTCGGAAAGAGAAAGGAAAGACGATCATGGGGGCAATAAAGCTAAAAGAGGCAAAATAATACTTGTCAGAAAAAGGAACTTAGGCTATGCTCTTTTGGGAAAATATTAGCCTAGGCTAACAGAAATCAAGACAGCATAAAGTAATGATAGCATTGAAAGAACTGAAAGCATTATGCAAAGAAGAGTGCTTGTTATGTTGGGTGCTTATCGAGTAGTGGAGAAGTAATTTGAATTATCAAGAAAAGGAGAAATGACATGAATCCCATGGAGTTAATGCAGTTTAGTAGAGATTTGGATGATTTTCAGGCAAACCACCCCAAGGTAGCTAAGTTCCTACAAATAGAATTTGGCAAGGGCTTACCGGAAGGAACCATTCTGGAGTTAAAGATTCAAAGACCGGGGGAAGAAGAGAAAGTTACTAATCTGCGGGTTAAGCCGGAGGATAAGGGCTTGGCGAACCGTTTTAAAAAAGGCTAAATGAGATACCTCGCGCACTTCGAGGGAAACTCGTTAAGAAAATAAATGAGCATACCTAATGGGTATGCTCATTTATTTCTTCTTCCTCTGTTTTGGAAAAGAGTATTTTTTGGCTGTGGTAAAGTCCGTAATTCCCTGAGAATAGATAACTGATGGCGATGGCTAAAAGGAAGTAGGAAGAGGCCTGGAAGCCGAATAGCTCAAAGCTGATGAGTAAGGCGGTCAGAGGACAGTTGGTGACGCCGCAGAAGAGGGCAGTCATTCCCAGTGCCGCACATAGAGAAGGGTCCAATGGCAAAAATCGGCTTAATGCATTGCCCAGCGTTGCTCCTATAAACAAGGAAGGAACAATCTCTCCACCCTGAAATCCGCCCCCAAGAGAAACGGAAGTAAAGAGAATTTTCAAGAAAAAGGCAAAGAGAAAAATCTTTGTTCCGGGTTCATGAATCGTTTGCGTAATCAGCTGAATACCGGTTCCGTTATAGATATTGGTGTTTAGCGCCAAAGTGGCAAGGAGAACGATGGCTCCGCTTACAAAAATACGTAGATAAGGATTTGGAAAGTATTTGCTAAATAAATCCTTTGCTTTATGGGCGCAGGAGACAAATACTATACTTACCAAAGCGGCGGCAATAGCCAGCAGAAGAGTATATAGGGCGGAGGACCAATCCATTTCCGCCATTAGAGAAAGGGCAAGATTCGGTTCCTCAGCATGAATGACTTTTTCCGCAAAAAAATGGGCTGTTAAGGCGGAAACGGTACAGGGGAGTAAGGCGGTATAGTAAATACTGCCTACGGTGCATAGCTCTATGGCAAAGATAGCGGCCGCTATCGGGGTACCGAAGAGCCCGGAAAAAGCTGCACTCATTCCGCACATCATAATTCTTCTTTGCTCTTTTTCAGAAAGATGTAAAATTCTGCCGATACTGGAGCCCAGAGAGCCCCCTACCTGTAAAGCGGCACCTTCTCGTCCTACGGAAGCGCCGAAGAGATGGGAAAGAACAGTGCTGAAAATAATCAGAGGAGCCATTTCCACCGGCAACTTTTCTCCTCTTCGCACCGACTCAATCACCAGATTGGTACCCTTTTTGTTTTTGTCAGACAGAATGCTGTATGCGAAGACCAAAAGAAGTCCGGCAAAGGGGAGGGCAAAAAGAAGCTGGGGGTGCTTTACCCGGAATGCGGAAGCCAGTACAATACCATGGGCAAAGAAGGCGGAAATACTGCCTACAACAGCACCGGTAAGAATACCCAGCAGAATCCATTTTAAACCGTTTTTATAGGTCTCCTTTACTTTTTCAAGCTTTGCTAATCTGCTTTGATTTTTCTCTTTCCTGCTGTTGTTTTTTTTGCTTTCCGGTATTGCTTCATTTTGCGCATTCATTGTTCTAAACTTCCCTATGTTGTTATTTTAAATTCAAGCTACTTTCTTTCTTTGCATCGATGGCAAGCTGTAAACAACCCAGTATACCCTGATTGTCGTTTAAGCTGGCAGGGACGATATAATGGTCTAAATCTGCTAATTCTTTGGTTTTCAGATAGTCATTTAACTGGGCGGCTACTTCTTTACGAATTAAAGGAAAGAGCTGTTCCTGATGCATTACGCCGCCTCCCAGAATAATTCTCTCCGGACTGAGGGTTAAGATCAGATTACATAGAGCCTGACCGATGTAGTATGCCTCAATTTCCCATACTTCTTTTTGATTTACCAGTTCAATGCCTTTCTTTCCGTATCTTTTTTCAAGAGCAGGGCCTGAGGCCATACCTTCAAAACAATTCTTGTGGAAGGGGCAGTTTCCCGCAAAGGAATCCTTCGGATGGGGAACCAAGAGCATATGTCCGAGCTCCGGGTGTAACATACCGTGCAGTAATTTTCCATTACTGATAACGCCGCCGCCGATTCCGGTACCGATGGTAATGTAAATGGCATTTTCCAGCCCCTTACTGGAGCCGAAGGAAATCTCTCCCAGAAGAGAACCGTTTACATCCGTATCAAAGCCCATGGGAATGGATAAAGCCTTTTGTAAAGTAGGAATCAGAGGATAGTTCTGCCACTTGAGCTTTGGGGTACTGGTAATATAGCCATAGGTTTTGGAATCTTTATGCAAATCGATGGGACCGAAGCAGGCTACACCCAGGGCGACAATGTCTTTATCCTTAAAATAATCGATAATTTTAGGAATGGTCTCCTCCGGGCTTAAGGTGGGAATGGAAACCTGCTCAATAATCTTTCCGTTCTCCTCGCAAACGGCACAAATCATCTTAGTTCCACCGGCTTCTAGGGATCCGTAATACATATATTTACCTCGCTTTAATTCTGAACAAGAAACCCGAATATAATTTCGGCTTCCTTGCTTATGATGGAATGCAGAAAACTCTACAATTTCTTTTCCCTTCAGTGTATAGAATGCTTGACAAAAATGCAATGTCTATTCCCTTTTTCTTTTGATTATCCATGCTTTTTGTATAAGTTGAATATTTTATTTTATTAAATAGAAACAAAGTGTATCCTCTGTTTCACTTTTCCTTGTTGCTTATTTTGCTTTAGGGTATAATGAGGAAAATGTTCCAAAGAAGAAAAGAGTTAGTTTTTCAGGCATCTTGGAAGATGAGCGCTTGGAGAGGTCAAGTCTTTACCTTCTAGAAAAGCTATAATAGAAAGGGATATCAGTATGGGGAAGAAAAAGGAAACGGGTAGCAAAGAGCATAAAACAGATAAGATGAAGATAGAAGAATGCACCGAAAAGAGGCTGAGAGCATTGGAGCCCAATGCAGTGAAAACGAAGGTAACGAATACGGTAGAGGAAGTTCAGGATGACTATATTACGGCTTATCAGAACCGTCTGGCTACCCATATGGATGAGTTGAAATGGCTATATTATGAGCTGTATAGAAGCAATGAACAATCCTTTCAATATTTTCTTTCTCTTTTGGATAAATATGCCAGAGAACGGTCTCCTGAGCTTAGAGCATTAGACCAAGAAAGAATGAGAAAGCCCCAGTGGTTTAAAGGAAACAACCTTATCGGAGTTCTTTTATATACCAATTGCTTCGGAAAAGACTTAAAGGGCGTGGAAAAAAGGATTCCTTACCTTAAGGAATGTGGCTTTAATTATATGCATTTGATGCCTATTCTGGAGAGTCCAAAGGAAAAGTCTGACGGGGGGTATGCGGTATCCAATTTCCACAAGGTTCAACCGGAATTGGGAACTATGGATGATCTTAAGAGTTTATGTTCTGTCTGCCATGAAGAAGGAATCAGTGTTTGTTTGGATTTTGTCATGAACCATTGCTCCGAGGAACATGAGTGGGTAAAACGTGCCAAGAACGGCGAACAAGAATTTCAGGATCGTTTCTTTATGTTTAATGACTGGGGGCTTCCCAATGAATTTGAACGTACAGTTCCTCAGGTTTTTCCGGAGTCCGCTCCCGGTAATTTCACCTATTGTGAAGAAGCGAAAAAGGTTGTTATGACTACCTTTTATCCGTATCAGTGGGATTTGAACTATGGGAATCCTACGGTTTTAAATGATATGTTGGAAAATATGCTCTTCCTGTGTAATCAGGGAGCGGATGTTTTCCGCCTGGATGCGGTTCCTTATATTTGGAAAAAGCTGGGTACAAACTGTCGAAACCTTCCGGAGGTACATACATTAGTTCGCATCTTCCGTATGGCGATGGAAATAGTGGCTCCCGGTGTATTGCTTTTGGGAGAAGTGGTAATGGAGCCTCAAAAGGTAGTTCCTTACTTTGGAAGTCTGGAGAAGCCCCAGTGTCACATGCTGTATAATGTTACCACTATGGCATCTACCTGGCATACCGTAGCTACCCAGGATACCCGTTTGATGCAGCATCAGCTGGGACAGGTCTTTGCCCTTCCGAAGGACATGGTATTTCTGAATTACCTTCGTTGTCATGATGATATCGGTTGGGGACTGGATTACGCTTTCCTGGAGCAGTTTTCCATTACGGAGATTCCGCATAAAGCCTTTTTAAATGCTTATTTCAGAGGCTTTACGGAGGATTCCGATGCAAGAGGAGAGCTGTACAATGATGATCCGGTACGGGGAGACGCCAGACTCTGCGGTACCACCGCATCTCTTTGCGGATTGGAAGCGGCTGCCTATGAAAAGGATGAGCATAAAATCAAAGAGGCTTTGCAGCTTGACTTAATGCTCCATGCCTTTTTGCTGAGTCAGTCCGGTATACCGGTACTTTATTCCGGAGATGAGATTGGACAGGAAAATGACTACAGCTATCATGAGGATGACATCAAGAAGGTGGATTCCCGTTATCTTCATCGCGGAAATTTCCCATGGGAAAAGGCGGAGAAGAGAAAGAAAAAGGGCAGTATAGAAGAAAAGATTTTCACCGGTTTGAAGGAGCTGGAGGATTTAAGAAGAAAGCATAAAGCATTTTCCACCATGGCGGATACTTGGATTATTGATACAAAGAATATCCATGTCCTTGCCTTTGGAAGATATTATGAGGGAGAAAAGATTCTTTGCTTCTACAACTTTGCTAGATCCGAGCAGGTGGCCTATGTGTCCGAAGTGGAGGATTACGTGGATCTACTTTCCGGAAAGTCCTGTAAAGCAAGAGACCTTGTTCTTCCTGCCCATGGATTTTTGTGGTTGAAAACCTCCTTTGTCTAAAGAGGAAAGTTTATGAAGATACTGGAAGGACTTTCCGCCTTTTCAGGCATTGCCATGGGACCGGTACATTTTAAAAGGAAGCTTCAATTTTCCTACCTGAAAAAATCCGAAGAAGGCATAGAGGAGGAAAAAAGGAGGGGAAAAGAAGCCTTTTTAAAGTCGATAGCGAAGGAAGAAGAGTATTATCAAAAGGCTCTTTTGGAAATGCAGAATGAAGATGCAAAGATATTTTCGGTTCATGCGTTGATGCTTTCCGATGAAATTCTTCAAAACAGCGTATTCAGTCTGGTACAAAAGGGTCATACCATGGAATATGCGGTGAAAAAAGCCTTTACTAAACAGGAAAAGCTTTTTCGGCGTATGGAGGATCCATATTTTCGGGAACGTGCGGAGGATATGCAGGATATTCTGAACTTGATGCTTTCTATTTTAAGCGGAAAAGATGTCGCTACCAAGGAAGAGCCTTGTGTTTTATTGGCAGAGGACCTTGGGCCATCGGACACCATTCGTTTTCCGAAAGATAAGTTGTTGGGATTTATTACGGAGAAGGGATCCTTACAAAGTCACACAGCTATTCTGGCGGCATCCTTGGGAATCCCGGCTTTGGTACAATGTAAGGGACTGAAGGGCATAGAAGACGGAGAATACTGTATTATTGACGGTGAAAAAGCAGTGGCTTATTTTTCTCCTACGGAGGAAGTGCTGGCTTATTACCGGGAGCTTATGGAAAAGAAGAAAGAGGAGCGACAGGAGCTTGAAAAGCTGAGAGACTAGGATTGTATCAGTTTAGATGGAAAGCGCATAAAATTATATGGCAATATGTCGTCTCCGATAGATGCCAAGAAGCTGCTAAAATCCGGTGCTGAAGGAATCGGCCTGTATCGTACGGAATTTTTATTTTTAGAGGAAGGAAAGCTTCCGTCCGAGGAAACACAGTTTCA
Organism: Oribacterium parvum; assembly: GCA_938022235.1. Lineage (GTDB taxonomy): Bacteria > Bacillota > Clostridia > Lachnospirales > Lachnospiraceae > Oribacterium > Oribacterium parvum_A. The sequence continues at coordinate 9,236 of CALIEL010000041.1, read as the reverse complement.
AAGCTATCGGGAAATCCTGGAGGAAATGAAAGGAAGAGAAGTTATTATCCGAACCTGTGATTTGGGAGCGGACAAGGTACTTTCTTATCATGCCGGTGCAAAGGAAGAAAATCCTGCTCTAGGTCTTCGGGGCATTCGCTTTTGCCTTATGGAAAAGGAGATGTTCTGTACACAAATCAGAGCCTTATTGCGGGCTTCTGCCTACGGTAAGCTTTCGGTAATGCTTCCGATGATCAGTAGCTTGGAAGAAGTTAGAGAAAGCAAAGCCTTATTCCATAAATGCAGGACTGAGCTTGAAAAACAAGGGATTCCCATAGCGGAAAGAATTCCCTTAGGGGTGATGATAGAAACTCCGGCAGCAGTATTTATAGCGGAGGACCTGGCTAAAGAAGTTGATTTTTTCTCTATAGGTACCAATGACTTATCCCAGTATCTTTTGGCGATAGACAGACAAAATGCCATGGTACACAGTTTTTATCATAAAAAGCATCCTGCTATTCTGAGAGCCATCAAAGAAGTGGCGGAAAAGGGAAAGCAGGCGGGAATATCGGTGGGAGTCTGCGGAGAATTTGCTGCTGACCCGGATTTCACCGCTTTCTTTCTTCATTTGGGAGTGGATAAATTGTCCATGAACGGGCCTTCCATCTTGCCGATAAAGAAGAAAATTCTTTGCTGTGACAGTAGCAAAGAATATGACAGAATTCCATAACATTTTTCTGTATTATCACAACATTTTTCCATATTATATTTTCCTGCCGGAAGTATAATATGGGGTAGAATATTGTTTTCAAGAGCGAAGCTGGAGAAGAAAGATTTTTTCGAAACCGATTTGGGTATGCTTTTTTGAAGCTGATTCCGGGAAGGTTTTTGTGCGGAGGCTCTTGCGCTTTAGGAGGAAAAGATGAAAAAAAGAAGTTTAGCGGTATCAGTAGTGATGGGGCTTATGGCTCTGGGATTGGTTGCTTGCGGCGGAAGCAAGAGCTCTTCTTCCGAGAGTACAGCAAGCGGAAGCGGTGAGCAGGGAGCTTCCTCTGACGAGCTTTCCGTTGCAATTTGGGATACCAACCAGGAACCGGGACTTAAGGAGATTTTAGATGATTTCACTAAGGAGACCGGAATCAAGACCAAGATTTCCGTTGTAAAGTGGAATGAGTACTGGACTATGTTGGAGGCAGGAGCACAGGGAGGATCTTTACCGGATGTTTTCTGGATGCACTCTAATGAATCAGAGCGTTATATGAGTAATGATATGCTCTTGGATTTGACGGATAAGATTAAGGCTTCCGATAAGATTAAAGTGGAAAATTATCCGGAGGATATCTGGGGACTTTATACTTACAAGGACCATTACTATGCAGTTCCTAAGGACATTGATACCATTGCAATCTGGTATAATAAAAAGCTTTTCGACGAGGCGGGAGTTCCTTATCCTACATCCGACTGGACCTGGGATGATTTAACGGAAACCGCAAGAAAGCTGACAAAGTCTGACGGCTCTCAGTACGGTTTGGCAGTGAAGATGGATAACAATCAGGCAGGATATTATAACCTGATTTATGATAAGGGCGGATATGTTATCAGTGATGATAAGAAGAAGTCCGGATGGGATGATCCAAAGACCATCGAAGGAATGAATATTTTAGATACCTGGATTAAGGAAGGCTTGATGCCATCTGCTGAGACGATGTCCGAGAACGGAGAGGAAGTATTGTTCCAGTCCGGAAAGGTAGCTATGGTTCCTCAGGGCTCTTGGATGATTGCCAGCTACAAGGCTAATGAGTACACAGCGCAGAATGCCGATATTGTAGAGCTTCCCAAGGATGCTAAAACAGGTAAGAGAGTTTCCTTATACAACGGTTTGGGATGGGCTGCCGCAAAGAATGGTAAGCATACAGAAGAGGCATGGAAGCTGATTGAGTATTTGGGTTCTGAGCCGGCACAGAAGAAGCAGGCTGAACTTGGAGTAACCATGTCCGCTTACAAGGGAACCTCCGATGCATGGGTAAAGAGTGCAAACTTTAACCTGCAGGCTTATCTGAACATGATGGATGACATGGTAATTCGTCCTTATTCCAGAAGTACTGTAAGCTGGGAAAATGCAGATAATGAAATCATTACCAAGGTTTATACCGGAGAGCTTACCATGGAAGAAGCATGTAAGCAGATGGCAAAGCAAATGAATGAAAAGCTTGCAGAAGAGCAGAAGTAATTTGATTCTTAACGAGTATCGCACGCGTAGTGTGCGATATCTCGTTTAAAAGAAAAGTACCAGGGTCGATTGCGTATAGAAGAGGGGTTGTGAAAAAAGAAGGGATGAGAGAAGAATTCTTTTTTTACAGCCTCTTTTTCTAAAATTTCCGGGATGTTTCCTTAGGAATACCTGTTTGCTTACCTTTACACTTTTTTTAAAAGGAGGCAAGTATGTTAAGGAAGTACGCATTGGCACTTGGCTTAAGCCTGTTAGGATTGATGGCCTGTGGACAGAAGGCGGAAAATTCCGGGGGAAATTCTTCAGAGGGATCCGGAGCAACAGCCCAGGAGAGCGCTAAGGAAACAGCGAAAGCAGAGGGGGAAAACAATTCGGATGTAACTCTCTCCGTATCCATCTGGGATACCAACCAGGAGCCCGGACTGGAAGAAATCATGGCGGATTTCACGAAGGAAACAGGAATTAAAACCAAGATTACCGTTGTGCGCTGGGCGGATTACTGGACTGCTATGGAAGCTGCTGCTCAGGGCGGATCTTTGCCGGATGTGTTCTGGATGCATTCCAATGAATCAGAGCGGTACATGAGTAACGGGATGCTTCTGGATTTGACGGATTACATTAAGAATTCCGAAGTGATTAAGAAGGAGAATTATCCCACAGATATCTGGAGTCTTTACGGCTATGAGGGTAAGGACTATGCAGTACCTAAGGATATCGATACGATTGCTCTTTGGTACAATAAGAAGATGTTTGATGAGGCAGGCTTGGCTTATCCAACTGCCGATTGGACCTGGGATGACTTAACGGAAGCTGCCAGAAAGCTGAAAAAGCCGGATGGTTCTCAGTATGGTTTTTGCTTAAAGCCAAACAATGATCAGGCAGGCTATTACAATATGATTTTGGACAGAGGCGGATACATTCTAAATGATGACAAGACAAAATCCGGCTATGACGATCCGAAGAGCATTGAAGCTATGCAGATTTTGGAGACCTGGATTAAGGAGGATTTGATTCCTTCCGCAGAGACCATGTCCGAAAATTCCGAAGATGTTCTATTCCAGTCCGGTAAGGTGGCAATGATTACCCAGGGTTCCTGGATGATTGCGGCACATAAGAAGAATGATTTCAGCTTGGCCAATGCGGATTGCGTAGAGCTTCCGAAGGATAAAGTGACCGGAAGAAGAGTGTCTATCTACAATGGTTTAGGATGGGCTGCTGCAGCCAACACTAAGCATAAGGAAGAGGCTTGGAAACTGATCGAATACATGGGATCCGAAAAGGCACAAAGAAAGCAGGCAGAGCTTGGCATTACCATGTCGGCTTACAAGGGTACTTCTCAGGAATGGGCAAAGAGCGCGCCCTTTAATTTACAGGCCTATCTCAACATGATGGAAGATATGGAGATTCTTCCCTTCTCCAGAAGCACAGTAACCTGGGAGGATGCCAATACAGAGTTGGTTACTAAGGTATATACGGGAGAGCTGACGATGGAGGAAGCTTGTAAAAAGATGGCGGCACAGATGAATGAGAAGCTTGCTGAAGAGCATGCTAAGTAAATATAAAACAATGAGCGAATCAGCATTTAAAACAGTATTTATCAAAACTTTTCAAAAAGCGTTCTTAATAGCATTCACAACAGCATTTATTACGGCATTTATCACGGCGCTTTTGAAAGCTTTCAAAACGCTAAATAAGGCAAGGAAATAAAATGTTGCAAAAACAAATTTTAAAGTCCGGTATTTAGTAGAAAAGGAGTAGCTATGGCGGAAGAGAAAAAGAAAGGCTTTTCGTTTACCAGTAGAGAGAAAAACGAATTTATCTGGGGCTGGTTATTTATCCTGCCAACAATAATCGGTTTGGTGGTTTTGAATATTATACCGATTATCAACACCATTTATCAAAGCTTCTTTAAGACGGGAGACTTTGGTAGAGGGAACATTTTTGTTGGCTTGCAAAATTACCAGAAGGTTTTTGCGGATAAGGAAATCTGGCAGGCCCTGCTCAATACGGTGCGTTATGCGATTGTGGAAGTCCCCTTCTCCATAGCTATTTCCCTGGTTTTGGCAGTACTGTTAAATAAGAAAATTAAAGGGAGATCGGTGTATAGAACCATTATTTTCCTGCCTATGGTGGCGGCGCCTGCTGCTATTGCCATGGTTTGGCGTTGGTTATACAATTCCGATTTCGGTTTGTTAAACCATATTTTCCATGCGAAAAATAACTGGGTAAGTAGTCCAAGCATTGCGATTTATAGCATTGCGGTAATTGGTATCTGGTCTATCCTGGGCTACAACATGGTACTTTTCCTGGCGGGATTACAGGAAATTCCGGGGGACTACTATGAAGCGGCGGAGATTGACGGGGCAACCGGTATTTCCAGTTTCTTTAATATTACTTTGCCCTTGCTTTCTCCAACGATTTTCTTCGTTTTGGTAACCAGAGTCATTGCCAGCTTACAGGTATTTGACTTGATTTATATGGTAATTGATAACACCAACCCGGCACTGGGAAAAACCCAGTCTTTGGTATATCTTTTCTATAAGTATTCCTTTGTAAACAAAAATATCGGTTATGGTTCCACCATTGTGGTGGTACTCCTTCTTCTGACTTTACTGGTTACGGTTTTACAGATGATCGGGCAGAAGAAATGGGTTTACTATAACTAAGAAAGGAGTAGCTATGGAAAGTTTAGAGAGAAATAGAAAAATCAGCAGTTTTATTATTCACTTATCTTTGGTTTTGATTTCCATTACCATGTTGATTCCCTTCCTCTGGATGGTACTGACAGCCTTTAAGAGTATTACAGAGGCAACCTCCGTGGATCCTTTTATTATCTTCCCGAAGGTTTGGCGAACAGACGCCTTTAAGGCGGTTTTTGCCAACATGGATTTTCTTCTGCTCTATAGAAATACCCTGCTTTTGATTTTCTTTAGAGTGCTTTGCGCGGTGGTAACGGCAACTATGGCGGGCTATGCCTTTGCCAGACTCCGTTTTCCGGGAAGAGACCTGGCATTTTCCCTGGTTTTATTCCAAATGATGGTGCCAAATCAGGTCTTTTTGATTCCTCAGTATTTAATGGTTTCCAAGATGGGAATGTTAAATACGATTTTTGCTTTGGTTTTCCCGGGACTGGTTACCGCCTTTGGAACCTTTCTTTTAAGACAGGGCTTTATGGGACTTCCCAAGGATTTGGAGGAGGCTGCCAGACTGGATGGCTGTAATATCGGACAAACCTTCCTTTTCGTTATGATGCCTTTGATGCGTTCTTCCATGGTGGCACTGGGAATTTTTACAGCCCTCTTTGCCTATAAGGATTTGATGTGGCCCATGATTGTAAATACGGATAAGGATATGTTGGTTTTGTCCTCTGCTTTGGCAAAGATGCAGGGACAATACGTGGTGAAATTCCCGGAACTGATGGCGGCATCCCTGATTGCCTGTGTTCCAATGATCGTTTTATATATTTTGTTCCAGAAGCAATTCATTGAAGGAATTGCCACCAGTGGCGGTAAGCTCTAGGATTGGAGGAGTAGAATGGCTTTTGATATTGTTTTTCACGAAAAAGAAAGAGTTTTTCATTTATATAACGAGAAGATTTCCTACCTTATGCGGGTAATGGAAAATGAGCAGCTGGAGCATCTGTATTATGGCAAGCGAATCCATGACAGAGAAGGCTTTTCTTCCCTGCATGAAGAGGCTCAGCGTTCTCAGATGAGCGTATGTATCCCGGAGCCGGGCTCACTTTCCATGCAATATGCCACTCAGGAATATCCTTCCTATGGAACAGGAGACTATCGCAGTCCTGCCTTTTCCATTTTGCAGGAAAACGGCAGCAGGGTATCCGACTTCCGCTATCGGGGCTATGAAATCAAGAAGGGAAAGCCAAGCTACCTGCCCCTACCTATGTCCTATGTGGAGGCGGATGATGAAGCTTTGACCTTGGATATTTTCCTGGTAGATGCTGTCAGTGAGACAGAGCTTCGTTTGGAATATACCCTTTATAGAGACTATCCGGTGCTTTGCCGAAATGTTTGCTTTACCCAAATGGGAGCGGAAAAAATCCACTTAGAGGCGGCCCTCAGTATGAGTGTGGAATTCTTGGATAAAGATTTTACCATGCTTCATTTGGCGGGAGCTTGGGGAAGAGAGCGTTATGTAAAGACCAGAAAACTGGAAATGGGGATTCAAGGCATTCAAAGCTTAAACGGTACCTGTTCCGGTGCGGAGCATAACCCTTTTATTGCCCTGCTTCGTCCGGATGCCAACGAGGATCAGGGAAAGGTTTACGGCTTTAACCTGGTTTACAGCGGAAACTTCCTTTCTCAAGTAGAGGTATCCACCTTTGATATGACAAGGGTAATGCTGGGAATTAATCCCCAGAACTTCTCCTATTGCATTTCAGAGGGAGAGTCCTTCCAAAGCCCGGAGGTGGTGATGGCCTATTCCGAGGATGGTTTGAACGGTTTGAGTCAGGTTTATCACCGCTTCTTTAAAAACCGCCTTATGCACGGAAAATACAAGAATCAGGAACGCCCGATTCTTTTAAATAACTGGGAGGCTACCTTCTTTGACTTTAATGAGGAGAAGATTCTTCACATTGCCAAGAAGGCAAAGGAAGTGGGAGCGGAGCTTTTCGTATTGGATGACGGCTGGTTTGGAAAGAGAAATGATGATTACAGAGGCCTTGGGGACTGGGATGCCAACTTGGAAAAACTTCCCCAGGGAATTGCAGGCCTGTCCAAGAAGGTAGAGGCTTTGGGACTGAAGTTCGGCCTTTGGTTTGAAGTGGAAATGGTCAACATGGATTCCGACCTGTACCGTGCTCATCCGGATTGGATGATTGCTACTCCCGGACGTTTTCCAAGCCATGCCAGACACCAGCATGTACTGGACTATTCCAGAAAAGAGGTTGTGGACTATATTTACGGAAAGATGGCAAAGATTCTTAGAGAATCCTCCATTTCCTATATTAAGTGGGATATGAACCGCTATATGTCCGAGCCCTATTCTGCCGCACTGGATGCGGAAAGACAGGGAGAGATGATGCATAGATATATTCTTGGAGTCTATGATTTGTATCATCGCCTGACTACGGAGTTCCCGGATGTGCTTTTTGAATCCTGTGCCAGCGGTGGAGCCAGATATGATGCGGGACTGATGTACTATGCTCCCCAGACCTGGTGCAGTGATGACTCGGATGCGGCGGAGAGAGCAAAGATTCAGTACGGAACTTCCATTGCCTACCCCATTGTCAGTATCGGTTCCCATGTATCTCAGGTTCCTAACCAGCAGCTTTACAGAAATACCCCATTGGAAACCAGAGCCAATATGGCTTACTTCGGAACCTTCGGTTATGAGCTGGATTTAAATCTTCTTCCGGAGAAGGAAATTGAAGAGGTGAAGAAGCAGATTCAGTTTATGAAGGAGTATCGGAAGCTGATTCAGATTGACGGAGACTTTTATCGCCTTCGTTCTCCTTTCAAGGGAAATGAAACTGCCTTTATGGTGGTATCTCCTAAGAAGGATCAAGCTTTGGCCATGTATTTCCAGACCTTAAATCATGTAAATGCTTCCTGGATTCGTTTTAAGCTAAAGGGCTTGGAGGAGGACCGTCTTTACAGAGTACAGGCTGATTTAAGCCCCTGCTTGGAAAGGTTGGAAAATCCTGTTTTACATGCTTCCTTTAATTTGGAAAAGAAGAGCTTGGATTATCTGGCTTACGGAAGTGAGCTTATGGAAGTGGGAATTCCTATTTCCAGAGATGATTTAAGTAGAAAGGGAGGAGACTTTGCCTCCATCCTTTTCAAGATTGATGCCAAGTCTTAGGGAGAAAGAAAAATAAATGTAGGAGGTAGAGAGAGGAGAGTCTATGGAGAAAAGCAAAGAGAAGAGCCCTTTTCTTTTTCTTAATTCCGGTCTCCCTCTCTTTTTGCTGGGATGGAAAGACAAACTGTAGATTTTGTAAAAGATCCCTTTGGCTGTTTTTTGGGGGAGGAGCAGCGTTCTTTGAATTTTCAGGACGCTGAGAATAAGGCCTCCGACCTACAGCTGATGTATTGCGGAAAAGAACGTTGTGTTCCGGGACATCGTTATGGGCCTAATAAACGAAATTTATATCTTTTGCATGTGGTCTATTCCGGTGTAGGGACATTATTCGTTAACGGAGAATACTATCATTTATCCAAAGGGAATGCGTTTCTTTTATATCCTCACGTAGAGGCCTGGTATGAGGCGGATTTAACGGAGCCCTGGTCTTATTTTTGGATTGGTGTGCGGGGAGTGGATGCGGACAGTTTTTTTACCGAAGTCGGCTTTAGCAAGGAAAAACCGGTGGGAATCGTGCATCAGATGGATAATCTATTGTTGTATATCAATAAAATATTACAAAAACAGGATTATACCATTGAAGAGCAATTATCCAGAAGCGCCTATATGCACTTGTTTTTTGCCAATCTTCTCAGGGGAAAGCAGGAAGAAGCGCATTGGGGAGGACCGTTAAAGGATTTAGGCAGTCACAGTGCCAGAGTGAGAGCCTATCTGGATGAGCATTATCATGAAGATATCTCTATTAGCGCTTTAGCGAAGGAAATGGGAATTCATCGCGCCCATCTTTTTAACAGCTTTAAAAAGGATACCGGTTACTCTCCCAAGGAATATTTACTCTATATCCGGATGCAAAATGCCAAGGCCATGCTTCGGAGAACCGGAAAGTCCATAGCGGAAATTGCCTATATGGTGGGCTATCATGACCCTTTAAGCTTTTCCAAGATTTTTCGGCAGAAAATAGGGGTAAGTCCTTTGCAGTATAGAAACATGAAAGAAGAGATGCTGTATAACCGGGAAACCGGGGAATATTTGCAACATTTGTATTAAGGAAAATGTATCAAGGAAAATGGATTTTCTTGACAAAAAAGAATTTCATAAGATAGACTTTAACGGAACTAAGGTGAATGGTCGCTGCTGCCAAGTGCAGGAGAGGAAAGTCCGGGCTTCATAGAGCAGGATGCCTGATAACGTCAGGTTGAGG